>CAZOBT010000072.1:0-9734 GCA_964578025.1 uncultured Rhodocyclaceae bacterium
GTAGGGCTACTCTTATTTGCTTTTATTTGGCTGTTGCGTTTTGAAATCATGCCAAATATTGGCATGTACCAAGCTCGTATCGAACAATCGGTGGGAAAAATGCTTGGTGCGCAGGTGGCGATTCGCCATCTTGATGCCTATTGGAATGGCATTCATCCAGGCTTAGATTTACAAGGTGTTGAACTACGCGATAGCAAAGGCCGAATTGGTTTGCAGTTAGAGGCGGTACGCGCTGAATTATCTTGGCGATCGCTCTTGCACCTGACCCCGGTCTTGCATGATTTACGGCTTGACGCGCCAATGTTGGTGCTGCGGCGCGATAGCAAAGGGCGGCTGGCGATTGCCGGTTTAGCCGCGCAAGAAGGTGAAGCCGATCCTGCGGTGGCGGATTGGTTGCTCTTGCAAAGCCAAGTACAAATTCGCCACGCCGAATTGGTATGGCAAGACGAACTACGTCGCGCTCCGCCTTTGGTGTTGGCGGGGGTCGAATTCACCTTAAAAAATGCGTGGGATACACACAAATTTAGCCTGAGTGCCGAGCCGCCTGCCGCTTTAGGGCAACGTCTACAGGTGGATGGCGAACTAGAGGGGGAAAGCTTTGCCGCGCCGGAAGATTGGACGGGGAAGGCAAATGTCGAAATCCGGCAAATTAAGCTCGAAGCGTGGGCTCCGTGGCTCAGTTACCCCTTTGGTTTCCCGGATGGACAGGGTTCGCTACATGCCGAATTAACCTTGGGCGATTATGGTTGGTCTATTAACACCAATCTGGCGATGAACAATGTCAAACTGCGCCTTGGGGCAAAGTTGCCCGAATTGGTCTTGAGCCAAATTGTCGGTCGAGTTGGCCTGAGTAAACAGGGGGAACGCTGGCGGCTCTATGCAAAGCAATTGCAGGTGCAAAGTGCCAATACCCCCGCCATGCCGCCCGCCAATTTCACCTTTGAATGGCAGCAAACGCTGGAAGGCAACAACAAAGGCAAAGCCGATGTCGAGCGTTTAGACGTGGCAGCCTTAACCCATTTAAGCCAATTTATTCCCTTAGATGCAACCAGCCGCCGCCTTTTACATGACTATGCCCCGCGTGGCTTGATTGAAGGCTTTCAAGCCGCATGGGAGGGCAATAGCGATAGCCTGAAACGTTACCAAATCAAAACCCGCTTTCAGCGTCTGTTTAGCCAAGCCGTCGGGATTGTGCCGGGGATTCAGGGTTTGTCCGGCTATCTCGAAGCCAATGAAAAAGGCGGCTATGTCACCTTGCAGGGCAAAAATGCCGCGATTGATTTGCCAGCGGTGTTTGCGGAATCCCTTGTGCCTTTAAGCAGCCTTGATGCAGAAGTCCATTGGCAATTGGACGAAAAAGGCTTGCATACGCAGTTTAAGCGCGTGCGTTTTGCCAATGCCGATGCCAGTGGCAAGGTCGATGGGCGGTATGACTATCTGGGGACAGGCTCGGGGACTATTGATTTACAAGGCCATGTGCAAGGGGCGGACGCGAAAGCTGTGTGGCGATATTTGCCCTTGGTCATCGGTGAGCAAGCGCGTACTTGGGTGCGTCACGCGCTTCAAGGTGGACGCGCCAAAGAAGCCGATGTGGTGTTGCGCGGCAATTTAGATGACTTCCCCTTTAGCAAACCCGATTCCGGCAAATTTGAAGTCAAGGTCAAAGCCGAAGACGTGACGTTGGAGTATTTACCCGGTTGGCCAAAGCTGGAACAGATTCATGGTGATCTGCGCTTTAGTGGTGCAGGGATGTTTATCGAGAGCAAACAGGCAAAAACCCTCGGCGTGAAAATTTTACAGACCAAAGTTGAAATCCCCGATTTAGCCAATAATGACGCGCAACTTCTGATTAAAGGCCAAATTACCGGAGCAACGAGCGAGTTCCTACGTTTCTTAGACGAAAGCCCGGTAGCTGGCTGGTTAGGGCATTTCACCCAAGACATGCGGGCGCAGGGCGAAGGTGAGCTGGCCTTGGACTTAGCCATTCCGTTGCATCATGCGGTGGATAGCAAAGTCAAAGGTGATTTCCATTTCTTGCCGGGCAATCAATTAACGGTTGTGCCCTTGCTGCCCCCCGTTCATGCCACGTCTGGGCATCTCTTATTTACGGAAAAAAGTGCGCATAGCCAAAATTTGGTTGGCACATTTTTAGGCGCACCTTTGCGGGTTGATGTCAGTACCGATGCCGCTGGGCATATCAATACGGTGGTGCATGGCGGGGTGCAAGCGAGTCAGGCACAAAAAGAAATGGGCTGGTCGATTTTGGACGCGCTGCATGGCAGTAGCACATGGAAAGCCGAAATCCACCCACAACAAAAAGGCGCGGAAATTGTGGTTGAGTCGAATTTACTCGGCATTAGCTCACGCTTGCCCGCGCCTTTAAACAAAAATGCAGAAACGCCCTTGGCCTTGCGTGTGGTGCGCGGTAGCGTCAGTGGCATGAGTGGCGTAGGTGAAGTGGCTGGGCGTAGTCAGTTTTTGGTGAATTTGGGCAACCTGCTAGAAGCACGTTTGTATTGCCAAAGCCATGCAGAGACGGGGTGTGTGTTAGAGCGGGGGGCAATCAGTGTTGGTAAACCGCTTGATCCTGCCATGCCAGAAAAAGTGCTCAGTCTGAGCTTGCCCAAATTGGAAGCAGAAGCTTGGCAGCATTGGTTATTGCCGACCCAACCCAAAACGACGAACAAAGGCGAAGCAGCAGCAGCGAACCCCGCCGCTCCTTCCGCATGGTCGCCTGAGATGAAGGTCATGGTGCAAACGCCCTTATTGTTGGCACAAGGACGGCGTTTTGAAGGCGTGACCTTACAAATTCACCCGCAAAGCGATGGCTGGGAAGCCAGTATTCATTCACGCCAAGCTGAGGGTAATTTGTTATGGCATACGCAAGGGGCGGGGGTATTAAAAGCTAATTTCAATCGCCTGTATTTGTTGAGCGATAAAGACAGTGAAACTTCAACCGTGGGCAGTCAAAGTACGCCAGCGGTTGCTCCTGGTGAACTGATTGATGAATTACCCGGCTTAGAGATTGCGGTGCAAGATTTTCGCCTCAATGAGCGTAATTTTGGGCGTTTGCACGTCTTAGCCAGCAATGATCTACAAGGCTGGCGGATCAACCAATTAGCCTTAGATAATCCCGATGGGCGGATGCGGGCGGCGGGTTTGTGGCAAAACCGGCAGGGAAAAAACAATACCGAATTAAGTTTTGATTTGAATACCGACAATGCGGGAGACTTGTTAGACCGTCTTGGCTATCCGGGGGCATTAAAGCGCGGCAAGGCGCAATTACAAGGAAAAGTGAATTGGCAGGGCGGGCCAAGTCGTTTGGATTACGCCAGCTTGAATGGCGAAATCAGCCTTCACGCCAGCCAAGGCCAGTTTGCGAAAGTCGAACCGGGGATCGGTAAATTATTAGGTTTGATCTCGCTGCAATCCTTACCACGCCGCATTACCTTAGATTTCCGCGACATTTTCTCGGAAGGTTTTGCCTTTGATGCAGTCAATTCTCGGGTGGTGTTGCGCCAAGGCGTTTTGCGCACCGCCGAAGATTTGCGCATTGAAGGCCCGGCTGCCCGCATTTTGATGCAAGGAGAAACCAATCTCGAACAAGAGACACAGCAATTACACGTCAGTATCCAACCCGAACTGGGCGGAGTCGCTGCCCTTGGGGTCGCTGCCGCCCATCCTGTCGTTGGGGTTGCAACCTTAGTGGTAAGCAAAATTCTGCGTAATCCCTTAGACAAACTCTTCGCCTTCCGCTACAAAATCACTGGTACTTGGGACGATCCCAACGTCGAAAAAATCGGTATCAGCCGTGCCGGGGCAGAAGAGTAAGAAGAAGTAAAGAGATGCCAATGAACGTAGCAGAAATGACGATTGCGGCTTTGCAAATGGTTTCTGGTGAGGAGGTTGCGACTAACTTGCAACAGGCTGAAGAGCTGGTGAATCTTGCGGTGGCACAAGGGGCAAAATTAGTGGCTTTGCCGGAATATTTTCCGATTATCAGCGATGACCATGCGGCACGTTTAGCGGCTTGTGAACCGTTTGGCAGTGGGCAAGGGCAAATTCAAGACTGGTTATCCACAACTGCGCAACGGCATGGAATTTGGTTAATTGCTGGTTCGATTCCCTTAGCCTCAGCCGTTCCCGGCAAGTTACGCAATGCCTGTGTGGTGTTTGACCCACAAGGGGCGTGTGTTGCGTGTTATGACAAAATTCATCTGTTTGCCTTTGCTAACGGCAAAGAAGCGTATAACGAGGCCGAGTTTATTACCCCCGGTAAACATCCCGTCGCGCTGGAGACGGAATTTGGGCGGGTTGGTTTGTCAATTTGTTATGACTTACGTTTTCCTGAGCTATATCGGCAGTTAGGCCGTGAGCAGCCCTTAGATTTAATCGTTGTTCCGGCGGCGTTTACCGAAACCACTGGGAAAGCGCATTGGGAAATTTTGTTACGGGCGCGGGCGATTGAAAACCAATGTTATGTTTTAGCGATTGGGCAAGGCGGTCGCCATGCCGGAGGGCGGATGACCCACGGTAATTCGATGATTATTGACCCGTGGGGCGAAATTTTGGATCGCAAGATGAAAGGGGCGGGAATTGCCTTAGCTAGGTTACAGCGACAACGTTTAGACGAAGTTCGCACGCAACTTCCCGCCCTACAGCATCGGGTATTGGGTTAAGCCCAGGTTTACTCTGACCTTATTTGCGCCATGCAGCCGGTGGCGCGGGTTGAATCCCGGCGGGGGGCAAGGGTGGGGTAGTTGCCGTTGTTACCGTCGTATTCGTTGTACTGCTGCTTGCCCCAGTGTTATTCGCGCCACTCACCACGCTATTCGGGTAACTGTTAGCTAAGGAAGCAGGGACTGGGACTTTATGACCTTTGGCGTACATACATTGCACATAGGCGTTGTCATAGCTACGTTGCGTTAACGAGCCACTTTCGCGGCTGGCCTCACTACCTGCCAACGCTCCCATGGCTAAACCAGCCCCTGCACCAACACCTGCCCCTGCCCGATTCCCACCTAGGGCTGCACCTGCTACCGCACCAACAACAGCCCCCACCGCTGCACTTTGTACCCCGGATTGGGTTGCTTGTTGGTTGGCTGACGCGCCACCGTTTTGCCCTAAGGCAAAAGCACGGCAATCGGCATCATCACGTTGGAATTGCTCAAAACTCCGCCCCGTACCGGGTAAAGCGAGGACAGAAGGGGCATTGGGGATTGTGGTGCAGGCACTTAACCCTGTCACGATGACTAAGCCAAGCACTACCTTTACGCCTAAACCTTGTTTACGCATCGGTATTCTCCTTGATTAGCGTAGATCGGGGGGTTGTGGGGAAACCCGTTGCCAGCCGCTGGGGCATTCACTGACATAGGGATAATACTTTTGCGCTGCCTTGCAGTAATACCAGTAGTTCTCACCGGGGGCATTGACGGGAGGGCTGGCGGGAGTACGTGGAGCAGGGGTAGTTTGTACGACATTGGGGGGAGTTGCTGGTGTGGTGACAACCAGCGGGGCTTGCTCAATGTATACCGTTGGCTCTGGCGGAGCGATAACGACAGGAGGACTATAGATCACCGGTGGGTAATAGATTGGGGAATACCAAGGTAAACCAAAATTGATCCCAAAATGCACGCGCCCACCGTGGGCAAAGGCGGCGGAACTGGCAACCGTACATAAAACAGCCAGCCCGAGCGGGATCAAATTAGAACGTAAATTAAACATAAATAAGCTCCCAAAAGAGGAAAAAAGGGGAGAAAAAAGGAAAGTGTAGCGGTAAGGGTAAAACGCTCACAACGGCAATAAGGTGTAAAAAACTGTTAAGAAATACAGGGAATAAAGCACAGTACATGTAAAAAGCTGTTGCAGTTTCTTTACGTTAAAAAGGCACATATGCCCTTCTGTTGTTCTGTAATCCCAAAAACTCCTTTATCTGTTAGTAGTTGCACCGCACGCATGTGTTTTTTGGCAAATTCTCGTTTATACATATACTCATAAATTTGTTATTAGTATCAATAGTGCTAAAAAAGCAAATATGTTATACATCGCCCCGTGCTAACTAAACGTTTATTCATGTTAATAAACAGACAAATCATGACCGAAAAGCGTATTCATCCCTCGCTCAATGTGTGTTCAACCCGCGATGTGGCGATGATGTTGGGGATTAGTGTGCGTACTGCGCAATTATGGGTAGAAGAAGGTCGCCTACAAGCGTGGAAAACCCCCGGAGGACATCGCCGTATTTTGCGCGAGTCTGTGGAACGCCTACTCGAACAACAACGGCAAGCAGGGATTCATGCTGAACAATCCTTGCGCATTTTGGTACTGCAAGAATTTGTGGAACAGGGCGATTATGTAAAACAGGTATTAAGCAAGCAACTTCCTGATGTTGAATGCACTGTCACCGATGCCTTTGAAGGTTTGATCCAATTGGGTGAGCAACATGTCGATGTGGTGATTGCCGTGCTTGATCCAACCCAGCCGGGTAATTTACGCCTGCTCTATGCCTTGGCGCGTCATGAATTTCCTGATGGCTTATTAAAGATTTTGATTCTGCCGGATCGGCGGGGTGAGGCAGTGGCAGATAGCGAGCTGGGGCATGACTTTATCATTTTAAATGATCCCCCCGGAAGTAGCAGTACGGCGGCGGCCTTGATTGCTACTGTGCGGGCGAGTTGTAATGGAGTACGCTGGCGGGGTCGTTAAGGCTCTGTGTCGGGTGGAGGCTCTATGTGGGAACCGCTGTGGTGGCATTGGCTAGTCTTAGGTGTAATCCTGATGCTGGCGGAACTTGGAATTGGCAGTTTCTTTATTTTTTGGTTTGGTCTAAGTGCCGTTATCGTAAGTCTGGTCTTGCTTGCACTGCCAGAATCAAGTTTGGCCTTGCAATTAAGCTTATGGATTCTGGCTTCAACCGGGTTAATTGTGGCGTGGTTTCGTGTGTTTAAAACCGATAACTACGCCACCCGTGTTGGGGCTTCTGCCGAGGTCATTGGTGAAGTTGGCCTGCTGCTGCGCGATGTTGCCCCGTTTCAACGCGGTGAGGTGCGGTTTCAAAAGCCGATTTTGGGGGCAGAAACTTGGCCTTGTTTGGCGGAAGAAAACATCGCCGCAGGCAGTCGTGTTGTCGTGACACAGGTTGAAGGTAGTCTGCTGAAAGTTGCGCCACAACACCATTAAACGCATTAATCAATATCAATCAATGTTAGAAAAAAAGCCAGTCGTCATGACTGGCTTTTTTTGCTTGGCCTGATCGGCTTGATGGGGCTTAGTAAGTCTTATCTTAACGAGTTTTAAATCCTGAAAAAACCTCGCCAAATCCTTTCCAGAAACCAAGGCTAACATCCGCCCCTAAACGTTTAGCAACTCGTTCGGCGATGTTGTCTTTTACTGAGTAATCCAAGACTTTTTCGGCCTTAATCACATCACGCGCCACGGAATCCACACTGCCTAATTCGTCGGCAAGGCCAAGCTCAATACTTTGTTCGCCTGTCCAAATTAAGCCAGAGAACATGTCGGGCGTTTCTTTCAGACGCTTGCCTCGGCCTTCACGCACCACATCAATAAATTGCTGATGGATGCTGCCTAACAAACGTTGTGCATGTTGCTTTTGTTTGGCATCTTGGGGCGAGAAGGGGTCAAGGAAGCCCTTATTTTCTCCAGCGGTGAGTAGGCGGCGTTCTACCCCGAGTTTGTGCATGGTATCGGTAAAGCCAAAGCCATCCATTAACACGCCGATTGAACCCACAATACTGGCTTTATCCACATAAATCGCATCCGCCGCCACGGCCACGTAATACCCACCGGAGGCACAGATGTCCTCAATCACGGCATACAAAGGCTTATCGGGGTATTTTTTACGCAGACGTTGGATTTCGTCATTGATTAAACCGGCTTGCACCGGACTACCGCCGGGGCTATTGATGCGTAAAACGACACCCATCGTGCCTTTATCTTCAAAGGCGGATTGCAAGGCGGAATTGACTTTTTCGGCACTGGCTTCGCCATTTGGCTCAATCGTGCCATGCAAATAGACTAAGGCCGTGTGTTGTGTTTCTGGCCCATCGGTTTCTCCGCCCAGATCAACCACGGTGATTAGCACCAAAAGCAAATAGGCAAACCCCAGCGATTTAAAGAAAATGCCCCACCGCCGCCGTGAACGTTGTTCTTCTAGGGCAGAAAAGACTAATTTTTCTAACACTTGGCGTTCCCACGGCGTGGGATTGGTGGCGGGAGAAGCGGGCGGGGTGCTGCTGGCGGGAGTCGAGTCCTGAGGGTTGATGTCCGACATGTCAGGGTTATTCCTTTAGATAAACTTGTGTATCCCGTTCGACAACAGCTAAGGGAACAAGGCCACGTCCGGCACAACGTCCCAGCAGGCACTGGCCTGTGTTGGGGGAATACAACGCGCCATGAATGGCGCAAACCAAGTATAACTTGGAATCATCAAAAAACTCGCCGGGCTGCCAATCTAATTGTGCTGGGACATGCCCACATTCGTTGAGATAGGCAAAGACTTGACCTTGATAACGAATGGCAAATGCGGCACGAATTTGCCCGGCACGTTCCAGCTCAAACCGCACCCCTTTGCCGCCATCTTGCAAATCTGCCGCCGCGCAAATTAAGCGTTCTCTTGTAGCCATGTGCGTAATTCCGCCACTGAATGCACAATGCCCAAGGGGGCGCATTTTTCTAAAACGGCGATGGGGTGTGCGCCATACGACACGCCTAAACCGGCGACTTTTGCATTTTCCGCCATTTGCAAATCATGGCTAGTATCGCCGATCATCAAGGTTTGTTCAGAATTTATCGCAAATTCCGCCAAAAGCTCTTCCAGCATTTGGGGATGGGGTTTCGAGAAACATTCATCGGCGCAACGCGACGCATGGAAGTATTGGCCTAAGCCGGAATGCCCTAAGGCGCGATTTAAACCGAGGCGGCTTTTACCTGTTGCCACTGCAAGGTAATAGCCTTGTGCGGCAAGGTCGGCGATCAAAGCCTCTATGCCTGCAAACAGACTTAGCTCATGGTCGTGCGACAAATAATGATGGCGATACCGCTCAACCATGTCGGCATAACGTGCTTCGGGTAACGCTGGCACGGCATGACGCAAGGCATCGCCAAGGCCAAGCCCAATCACATGCCGCGCTTGTGCATCGGCAGGCACAGGGAGTTCCAGATCAACACAAGCTGCTTGGATCGAACGCACAATCGCCCCGGCGGAATCGAGAATCGTGCCATCCCAATCAAAGACTAACAGGGGAAAACGTTTCGCTTGGGTTGTGGAATTAGTCGGTGTGGCGTTATTGGGGGTAGGGTGGGGCATTGTTGTTATCTCAATCGTGTAAGCCAAGCAGACTCAACCAAGCAAACTTGGCAAAGTCAGTTTGGGATCAGCAAAATCCGGCGTTTGTTCCGCACTGAGTTGCCGCATAAAACTGACTAAACGGGCAGGGCAGGGCGCGTTGAGGCTTAAGGCGGCTTTGCTGATGGGGTGCGGAAAATCCATACGCCACGCATGGAGAGCCATGCGCTTTAAGCCGGATTTCTGTAGCTGTTTGTTTAGCGCGAAATCCCCGTATTTTTCATCACCCAAAATGGGGAAGCCCAAATGCGCTAGATGTACCCGAATTTGATGCGTGCGCCCAGTTTTGAGTTGCGCTTCGAGCAAGCTGTAATGCTGCCACCGCGCTAACAAGCGGAAAACGGTATGCGCAGGTTTGCCTTCTTGATCT
>CAZOBT010000072.1:9744-10023 GCA_964578025.1 uncultured Rhodocyclaceae bacterium
AAGGTTGCCGAACGTGCTGTACCGGGTTTTGCCACCGCCCCGCGACCAAAACCAAGTAACGTTTATCAGCAATTTGCCCGGCTTCACGGAACATATCGTGCAAGATGGTCAACGCAGAGCGTTTTTTACCCACGAGCAAAATGCCAGAGGTTTCACGGTCAAGGCGATGTGCCAGTTCTAAGAACTTGGCTTGGGGACGTTGTTGGCGCAGGGATTCAATCACTCCAAAACTCACACCACTACCCCCATGCACCGCAATCCCTTCGGGTTTGTCGATGA
>CAZOBT010000073.1:0-9993 GCA_964578025.1 uncultured Rhodocyclaceae bacterium
AGTGTGGTTGCTTGCGATTTGCTAGCATTCATCTTCCAGTTACCGGCAACCAACTTAGTACGCATTAGAGAATTCCTATTGGGACAAGCAAATCAAACCTTGCGATTGTAGCGATATTCCCCAGATTCAGTCAATGTTCGCCCATGAGGAAACATGTCACTTACAGAGCAAACTAACCACTTCTGCAAGATACTGTGCGGCAGTCTCAATCTCAGCACGATCCTCTCCCTCGACCATTACACGTAGTAAAGGCTCAGTTCCTGATGCACGTATTAACACTCGACCTCGTTCGCCTAAACGAGCCTCTACCTCCTGTACTGTTGCTAAAAGCTTGGCGTTATCCTGCCAAGCGATACCACGCTCTATACGTACATTGATCAAGCACTGTGGATACATTTGTAGCTGGCTGACAACACGACTCAAAGGCTGCTTAAATTGACTTAACGTAGCCAAAACCTGTAAAGCAGCAATAATCCCATCCCCAGTGCTATGTTTATCTAAACAGAGTAAATGTCCCGAGTTTTCACCACCTAACAACCAACCTTTTTCTAACATTTTTTCAACGACATAGCGATCACCAACCTTAGCCCGCACAAATTCAATACCTTGTGCTTTGAGCAGATTTTCAAGGCCGAGGTTAGACATTAATGTGCCAACCACCCCGGCTAAGCCATCTACTTTTCCTGTTGCCAAACGGCCTTGCAACATGACATATAGAAGCTGGTCACCATCGTAAATCTCGCCATTTGCACCAACCATCATTAAACGGTCGCCATCGCCGTCAAAGGCCAAACCAAGATCAGCTTTCTTCTCTAATACAGCCTGTTGCAAAGCAGAGAGGTGTGTTGCCCCACATGCTTCATTGATATTAATCCCATTCGGATCAACACCTATGGAATATACCCTTGCCCCCAATTCAGCAAATAATTGTGGAGCAATCGTAGTCGTTGCACCATTGGCACAATCCAAAACCAAACTCAGTCCTGACAAATTTAATTCGGTAGGGAAAGTAGCTTTACAAAACTCACGGTACGCCAAATGTGCATCATGTAATACGGTGTTACGCCCAATTTGCTCATTGGCAACGTATAAAGCGGCTAAATCACTTGCCAGAAGTTGTTCAATTTCATTCTGGATAACATCCGGTAATTTTGTCCCAGTTGCCGAAAAAATCTTAATCCCATTATCGTAATACGGGTTGTGAGAAGCAGAGATCACTACCCCAGCCGCACACCCATTGACCCGAGTCAGGTAGGCGACACCCGGTGTAGGAATTACGCCCGCACTTATCGTGTCAACGCCAGCACTATTCAACCCCGCCATTAATGCGGCTTCCAACATATCGCCTGATAGGCGAGTATCTTTACCAATCAAAACACACAAGCGGCTTGTTGTTTGCAACTGCCTATGTAAGACCGTTCCCAAAACCACACCAAGTTTCAAAGCAAAATCCGGGGTAATAGGGAACTCGCCAACCTTACCGCGTACCCCATCTGTACCAAAATATTTTTTGCTCATTTTTTCACTCCCAAAATCAATAACCACGTTATTTCAACAAGTTAGTTTTCTACACGACTTAAACCTTGGAGCACAATGAGTGCATCCCTTGTTGCTGCAACATCATGCACCCGCACCACCGCTGCACCACGCTGTACCGCCAAAAGTGCAGCGGCAACGCTGCCATAAACCCGCTCCGTCACAGGCCGATCAATCATTTGCCCAATCATGGATTTACGAGATACACCAACTAGCACCGGGGCAATTTGGGCAAACTGATCGATTGCGCGAAAGAGAGCTTGATTATGTTGTAGGCTTTTGCCAAAACCAAACCCTGGATCAAGCAAAATACGTTCCGCAGCAACGCCTGCTGCCACCAATTCATCAAAGCGGGCTTGCAGAAAATCTTGTACTTCGGTCACAACATCTACGTAATTTATATCTTGTTGCATCGTCAGTGGTATCCCACGCATATGCATCACACACAAGGCGCAATCTTGATGGGCAACGGTTGCAATGGCTTCTGGAGTACGAAACCCAGAAATATCGTTAATCAAACTCACCCCTTGTGCTAGCACTTTCTGCATTACTTCAGGTTTGTAGGTGTCAACGGAGATCGGAATTGGACAATCTTTTAAGCCATCAAGGACAGGAAGTAATTTCTCTAGCTCTTGTTCAGCACTCAAAGGCTGCGCTCCGGGGCGGGATGATTCTGCTCCTATGTCCAGAATATCTGCTCCCGCTTCCACCTGTTGCCAAGCATGGTCAATTGCTGCATGGCATGAATTTCCACGCCCATCACCAGAAAATGAATCAACCGTCAGATTAACAATACCCATGATAATTGGGCTATCTAGCGATAGTAAGTGCCTACCACAGCGTATGGCCTGTTGTGTCATAAAACGTATATTTAAGTAAATCGAATAGAAAAGGCCGGGAATCTTCCCGGCCAATAAGATAAGTAAGCGGTATTAACTCACATGCTACAAACAAGCCAACGGTTAAGCAGCCGCAGGTGCATTACTACTTTCTGCCGCTGCACCACCACTGGGATGATTTGCCTTTGGCGTACCGCTAGGGCGGCGAGGTGGGCGAGGTGGCTTGCCATTCATGATGTCGTCAATTTGCTCGGCATCAATCGTTTCCCATTCCAACAACGCTTGGGTCATCGCCTCGACCTTGTCGCGATGTGTGTCTAACAACTCTCGCGCCAATTGATATTGTTGATTCAAAATATGGTTAATTTCTGCATCCACTTTTTGCATAGTAGCTTCAGAAATATTTTTATGCTGGGTAACAGAGCGACCAAGAAAGACTTCACCCTCGTTTTCCGCATAAACCATCACACCCAAATCTGACATACCATAACGAGTCACCATATCACGCGCCATTGAAGTGGCACGTTCAAAGTCATTAGATGCTCCGGTAGTCATTTGATTCATAAACAGTTCTTCAGCAATACGTCCGCCAAACAACACAGCGATACGGCTTAACAAATACTGTTTATCATAAGCATAACGATCTTGCTCCGGCAACTGCATCGTTACACCTAAAGCACGACCACGAGGGATGATAGTGACCTTGTGTACAGGATCAGATTTCGGTACAAGACGCGCTACCACCGCATGGCCTGATTCATGGTAAGCCGTGTTCCGTTTTTCTTCCTCATCCATCACCATGCTGCGCCGTTCTGCGCCCATCATGATTTTGTCTTTGGCCTTCTCAAAGTCGTCCATATCTACCAGACGCTTATTACCCCGTGCCGCAAACAAGGCCGCTTCATTGACTAAGTTTGCTAAATCCGCCCCTGAAAAGCCGGGCGTACCACGCGCAATAATGTCGGCACGCACATCACTGTCAATTGGTACTTTGCGCATATGCACTTTCAGAATGGCCTCACGTCCTAAAATATCCGGCAGAGAAACCACAACCTGACGGTCAAAACGACCGGGGCGCAACAAGGCTGGGTCAAGAATATCAGGACGGTTAGTTGCAGCAATCACAATGATGCCAGAATGCCCTTCAAAGCCATCCATCTCAACCAGCATTTGGTTCAAGGTTTGCTCACGTTCATCGTTACCGCCCCCCAAACCCGCTCCACGATGACGACCGACGGCATCAATTTCATCAATAAAAATGATGCACGGCGCATGTTTTTTGGCGTTTTCAAACATGTCGCGTACCCGCGCTGCACCAACGCCCACAAACATTTCCACAAAATCAGAACCAGAAATACTAAAGAATGGGACTTTCGCTTCACCAGCAATCGCTTTTGCCAGCAAGGTTTTACCCGTTCCTGGATTCCCAACCATTAATACACCTTTGGGAATACGCCCACCTAACTTCTGGAACTTAGAGGGATCACGCAAAAAGTCGACCAACTCTTGCACTTCTTCTTTGGCTTCATCACAACCAGCGACATCAGCAAAAGTGACTGTATTTTGGCTTTCATCAAGCATACGCGCCCGAGATTTGCCAAATGAGAACGCGCCACCGCGCCCACCACCTTGCATTTGGCGCATAAAGAAAATCCACACCCCAATCAATAAAACCATTGGGAACCAGCTAACAAAAATATTCATCAGCATAGAGGGCTCTTCTTCAGGTTTGGCCTCAACCTTAACGCCATTCTTCAGCAAATCAGAAACCAACCACAAGTCTGGTGGGGCATATGAAACAATCTTTTTCCCATCAGCCGTTGTTGCCCGCAGAGTCCGTCCTTCAATGACAACTTTTTGAATCTTGCCTTGTTTTACTTCTTCCAAGAACTGGGAATACTCAATACCGCTCTGCGCGGTTTGGCGATTATTAAATTGGTTAAAGACTGTCATTAAGACAATCCCAACCACCAACCAAATCGCTAAATTTTTGAACATATTGTTCAACTGCTTTCTCCCTCACGCCACTTTCGGCAGCAACTACAATCGCAACATTCTAAACAAAACTACGAGACCAAGGTACGACCTAGCAAATAGATCTCCGAACTCCGATCACGCGATGCTTTCGGTTTACGCGAGACCACAGTACGGAAGGTTTCACGCATTGCCTTCATGTACGCATTGAAATCAGAACCTTGGAAAACTTTGACCAGAAAGCAGCCATCTTGTTTCAAATGGTCTTGGGCAAAGGCTAATGCTAACTCTGCCAGCCCCATTGCTCGAGCTTGATCCATGACACTTACCCCAGAAATATTGGGTGCCATGTCAGAAATTACAAGGTCAACATTACGTCCAGCCAAACGACTTTCAAACTCGTGCAACACATCATCCTCACGAAAGTCGCCTTGTAGGAAATCAACGTTGGGAATTCCAACCATTTCTAAGAGATCCAAGGCAAACACTTTACCTTGTTCCCCCACGCGCTTTGCCGCATATTGCGACCAACCGCCGGGAGCCGCACCAAGGTCAACTACGACCTGACCCGTGCGAAATAAATGGTCTTTTTCGTCAATTTCCATGAGCTTAAAAGCGGCACGCGACCGCCAGCCTTCGGCCTTTGCTCGGTGCACATAATGGTCATTCACATGCTCACGCAGCCATGCGTTACTGGTCTTAGATCGTGCCATTCGCTAGAATACTGATTTTATAAGGATTTAAATAAATGTTATCTCTTACGCCTGCCCAGCAACGTGAGCTACGCGCTCAAGCCCACCACCTTAGTCCTGTGGTAACTATTGCTCAAAACGGTTTGACTGATTCCGTGTTAAAAGAAATCGACAACAGTCTGAAAGCCCATGAGCTGATTAAGATTCGCGTCGTTACTGATGAACGCGAAGCCCGCAAAGATTACCTCAACACTATTTGTACCACCCTAGAAGCCGCCCCTGTCCAACAAATTGGCAAACTTTTGGTGGTGTACCGCCACAACCCAGAAAAACACCAACTAGCCGCGCAAACACGTACTTCACGCCGCGAACCCCGTCGTACCAAACGTAGCTATCAATAAGTTAGCTACACAACGAGAGGCATGACGTTACGCTTTCCGCTCTATGCCTCTGGCTTACTGTTTGGATAGGCAGCGAATAACGCTCCTATCCCCAGCAAGCTATGTGTTAGATACAACACACTTGAAACCCCATGCCACCACACAAATTCTGCCCGCTTAGGCGATAACATCACGTCTAAAGGTGCAACAAGGTCTTTTAATTCACGCATATTTGGGAAAACAATAAATTGATTGATCGCAATCAAGCCAAACACACATAACAATAAGACCAAATAAATTTTACACGAATTGACTATCCATTTTGCTTGAAAAGCCTTTTGTAAAGCAATCAGGATAAGCAAACCAAAGCAGAACAAAGACAAATAATTGCTATAGACCAAAACTTCCCCGGCAAGCTTCCCTGCAATGATCCGATCGGGTAACTGCTGGAAGATAATCGGGACGGCTACATAAGCTAAAACTAACATTCCCCCCACAGCAATACTTAGCAATAGGCGTTGTACCGACATCCAGAAGGGGGGAAATGCTTGCCGCATCACAGCACGCTATTGACAGCGTTACTCGTAGCGCACATCAATAATTTCATATTCACGTAGGCCACCAGGAGCTTGCACTTGCGCAATATCACCCGCATATTTGCCAATCAAGGCACGCGCCATTGGCGAGCTAACGGAAATTTTTCTTTCCTTAATATCCGCCTCATCCTCACCAACAATTTGGTAAGTCACGCTCTCGCCAGAGTCTTGATCTTCCAACTCTACCGTGGCACCAAATACACAACGCCCATCAGCATCCAGCAGGGCTGGGTCAATAATTTGGGCGTTTGATAACTTACCTTCAACCTCTTGAATGCGCCCTTCAATGAAGCCCTGACGCTCCTTGGCGGCATCGTATTCTGCATTTTCTGACAAATCGCCATGCGAACGTGCTTCTGCAATCGCAGCGATGACATTAGGACGATCTACCGTTTTCAACCGATGCAACTCAGCCTTCAGCTTCTCAGCACCCTTGACGGTTAAGGGGACTTTACTCATATCTCTCTACCAAACTCGTACAAAACTTATACAAAGGAAAATTCCTACGAAAGCAAACCGCCGCCTTCTATCACAGCACATGCGAAATAGAAGGCGGCGGTAAAACGTAGGTTAGCTTAATTGGTCGTGCAATGACTGAATTGAATACACTCGCAATTCGTCTTGATTGCGAATCCCTTCAACCGCCGCCTCAGCTCCCCAAATCGTGGTGTACATCGTCACCCGTGCTTGCAAGCCAGAGGTACGAATCGAACGGGAATCATTGATTGCCTGACGCTTTTCATCCACGGTGTTGATAATCAAGGAGATTTCATTGTTCTTGATCATATCCACAATGTGCGGACGGCCTTCGGTGACTTTATTGACTGCTATCACCGGTACGCCAGCACTTTGAATGGCTTGCGCCGTACCGCGTGTGGCAAGAATCGTAAAGCCAGCTTCATGCAAATGCCCGGCAATTTCTACGGCCTTTGTTTTGTCGCTTTCCTTCACTGACAAGAAAGCTTTGCCAGATTTGGGTAAGCGCACGCTAGAAGCCAATTGGGATTTCACAAAGGCTTCCGCAAAGGTCGTACCAACGCCCATTACCTCGCCCGTCGACTTCATTTCTGGGCCAAGGATGGTGTCAACACCAGGGAATTTATTGAAGGGGAATACGGCTTCCTTAACCGAATAGTAAGGGGGTACGACCTCACCAGTAATGCCTTGTGCCTGCAAGGATTGGCCTGCCATACACCGTGCGGCAATCTTCGCTAAAGGACGGCCTGTCGCTTTTGAGACATAAGGTACAGTACGTGAAGCGCGTGGATTCACTTCCAAGACGTAAACCACATCATCCTTAATCGCAAACTGCACGTTCATCAAGCCACACACATTCAAGGCTTTTGCCATCAATTTCGTTTGGCGGCGCAGTTCGTCTTGTACTTCTTGGCTCAAAGAATAGGGAGGCAAAGAACATGCTGAGTCACCAGAGTGCACCCCGGCTTGCTCAATATGTTCCATCACCCCACCAATGATGACCTCATCACCATCAGACAGCGCATCAACGTCAACTTCACAGGCATCATTGAGGAAGCGATCTAACAACACAGGAGAGTCATTAGAAACCTTCACTGCTTCACGCATGTAGCGTTCTAAATCTTTTTGCTCATGCACGATTTCCATTGCCCGTCCACCCAACACATAGGAAGGGCGCACCACCAAGGGATAACCAATTTCCTGCGCTAAGGCGAGAGCTTCGCTTTCGGTACGTGCGGTACGGTTAGGCGGTTGTTTCAGACCCAATTCATGCAACAGTTTTTGGAAACGCTCACGGTCTTCGGCAATGTCAATCGATTCAGGGGTTGTACCAATAATTGGCACACCATTCCGCTCTAAATCTAAGGCTAATTTCAGCGGGGTTTGCCCACCGTATTGCACAATCACCCCGACCGGCTTTTCAATCGCCACAATCTCTAGCACATCTTCCAAAGTCAATGGCTCGAAATACAAACGGTCAGAGGTATCGTAGTCGGTTGAAACGGTTTCGGGGTTGCAGTTAACCATGATGGTTTCGTAACCATCTTCGCGCATTGCCATCGCTGCATGGACGCAGCAATAGTCAAACTCAATCCCTTGCCCAATCCGGTTCGGGCCGCCACCCAAAACCATGATCTTTTTCTTGTCACTGGGGAAAGATTCGCACTCTTCCTCATAGGTCGAGTACATATACGCTGTACCCGTCGCAAACTCTGCCGCACAGGTATCTACCCGTTTGTACACTGGACGCACACCTAAAGCATGACGTTGCGCACGTACTGCATCGGCAGTTGTGCCCAACAATTTGGCTAAACGACGGTCAGCAAAGCCTGCACGCTTCAAAATACGTAATTCGTCATAAGACAATGAAGCTAATTCACGCCCACGAATCGATTCGGCCTTGAGGTACAAATCTTCAATTTGCGCCAAGAACCAAGGATCAATATGGGTTAAACGTTGAATATCTTCAAGGCTCATGCCAGCACGGAAGGCATCGGCAACATACCATAAACGCTCAGGACCAGGTTCAGCCAACTGCGTTTCAATCACTTCGCGGTCGGTAGTCTTTTCATCAAAACCATCCACACCAACTTCAAGACCACGCAGGGCTTTTTGCAAGGATTCTTGCAAAGTGCGCCCAATTGCCATCACCTCACCGACCGATTTCATTTGGGTCGTTAAGCGTGAATCAGCTTGGGGGAATTTTTCAAACGCAAAGCGTGGAACTTTAGTCACAACGTAGTCAATTGATGGCTCAAACGAGGCTGGCGTTTTACCGCCCGTAATTTCGTTCGATAACTCATCTAGGGTGTAACCTACCGCCAACTTCGCCGCAACTTTCGCAATGGGGAAACCCGTTGCTTTCGAAGCTAAGGCAGAAGAACGGGAAACCCGTGGGTTCATTTCAATCACAATCATCCGCCCATCTTGCGGATTGATGGCGAATTGCACGTTAGAACCACCCGTGTCCACACCAATTTCACGTAACACCGCGACTGAGGCATTACGCATAATTTGGTACTCTTTGTCGGTCAGAGTTTGCGCTGGGGCAACGGTAATTGAGTCACCGGTATGCACCCCCATCGGGTCAAGGTTTTCAATGGAGCAAATGATGATGCAGTTGTCCGCTTTGTCGCGCACTACTTCCATCTCATACTCTTTCCAACCAATCAACGATTCTTCAATCAACAATTCGGAGGTTGGTGAAGCTTCTAAACCACGCTTACAAATGGTGTCAAACTCTTCCATGTTGTAAGCAATACCACCGCCCGTACCACCCATCGTAAATGATGGACGAATAATAACAGGAAAACCAATCGCGGCTTGGACTTGGTAGGACTCTTCCATCGAATGCGCTGTGGCTGAACGCGCAGAACCCAAACCAATTTTGGTCATGGCATCTTTGAATTTTTGCCGATCTTCCGCTTTATCAATGGCTTCTTTGGTTGCCCCAATCATTTCTACGCCAAACTGCGCCAACACGCCTTCACGCGCCAAATCCAAGGCACAGTTCAATGCGGTTTGCCCACCCATCGTCGGTAGCAAGGCATCGGGACGTTCTTTTTCAATAATTTTTGCCACCACCTGCCATGTAATTGGCTCGATGTAAGTCACATCCGCCATTTCTGGGTCAGTCATGATGGTGGCAGGGTTGGAGTTAACGAGGATGACGCGATAGCCTTCCTCACGCAAGGCTTTACAAGCTTGCGCTCCTGAGTAGTCAAACTCGCAAGCCTGACCGATGATGATCGGACCTGCACCAATAATCAGAATACTTTTAATGTCTGTACGCTTGGCCATGATTTGCCTTAATGCCTTAAATCAGAAAGTCGAGCCGAACAACCTCTTAGTTTGCTTGCGGTAACGCAGCCATACCGCGCTGCATCATGTCAAGGAAACGGTCAAAGAGGTAGGCAACATCGTGTGGGCCAGGACTTGCCTCAGGGTGGCCTTGGAAAGAGAAGGCGGGTACATCGGTACGGGCAATCCCTTGTAAAGA
>CAZOBT010000074.1:0-9869 GCA_964578025.1 uncultured Rhodocyclaceae bacterium
GTTCTGTCACATTTTTCGTTTTTGCTTGTTGTTGGGTGGAGTGCCTTGCGGCAGAATGAAACGACGGAGACAGATTCATTTCATAAAAACTGAGAACACAATGACGACAACGATCCCCTCTTTTGTGAATAGCGAACTTGAACGCCTTGCCTTAGATGAATTGGTGCGTCGCCTGCGCCATGAAGAAACCATTCCTGTCTTAGATATTCCCTGTGGTGATGGGCAATTGGCGGCATTTTTAGCCACACGCGGGGCAGACGTTACCGCATGTGATACCCCTGACCATGAACAATCCGTGCATGGACGTGCTTTGGCACATGGGCAGGGCAGTATGGTGCATTTTTTCCCCTGCACGGATCTGTTGCAGGATGATTTACCCGTAAATGGCAACGGGTTTGACATGGCAATTTGCCGCCACGGTTTACATGATTACCCCTACGATGTTGCCAAGCAGGTAATTCGTCGCTTATTAAAATCGCTCAAAGTTGGCGGCAAACTGTTCCTTTCTGCCTATGGGCTGCATTCACCTTTGGGCTATGGCTATGCACATGAATTGGTGCGGGTGCAGCAACGTTTTGCTGAACTTGAACCGAAAATTGCACAGGAATATGGGCTGGGAGGGAAGGTGTGCTTATATACCGAGCGTGATTTAGTGGTGCAAATGTTTGAAGCGGGTGGCAGTGTCATCCGCTCTTTCACCACGACGCATGGTTCGGTTGGTGTCGTCGCTGTGCGTATGTAGGCGGCCTGCCTAAGCAACTTTTCCGAGCAACAACGGGTAAAATGGCGGCTTTTTGCCGCTCAGGAGCCTATTGTGCAAATCGTTTGCCTTGACTTAGAAGGTGTACTCGTCCCCGAAATCTGGATCGAATTCGCCGAGCGTACCGGCATTGCCGAACTCAAACGCACCACCCGCGACGAGCCAGATTACGACAAGTTAATGACGTATCGACTCAATATCCTGCGTGAGCACAAATTGGGTCTGCCCGACATTCAAAAAGTCATTGCCGAAATGGGGCCAATGGCAGGGGCAAAAGCCTTTGTTGATAAGCTACGCGAAGATTACCAAGTCATTATTTTGTCGGACACCTTCTACGAATTTGCCCACCCTTTAATGCGCCAACTCGGCTGGCCAACGCTGTTTTGCCATCGCTTAGAAGCGGATGCCGAAGGCATGTTGGTTAACTACCATTTGCGTATGCCCAACCAAAAGCAAGAAGCGGTAAAACGCTTTAAGGAATTGAATTTCAAAGTGGTCGCCGCAGGCGACAGCTATAACGACACCGCCATGTTAGGCGAAGCCCACGGTGGCATTTTGTTCCACCCGCCCGAAAACGTGATCCGCGAATTCCCACAATTCCCCGTCACCTTAAATTACGACGAATTGCGCCGCGAAATCGACGCAGCCTTTGCGCGTAACCCCATCTAATTTTTTTGTTGAAGTTCAGCCATTATGCATCGGGAACGTTTTTACACCCTCTCTGCCTCCTGCCCCGACCAAGTGGGGATTATTGCCAAGGTCTCAGGTTTTATCGCCAATCAAGGCGGCTGGATTTTGGAATCAAGCTACCACGCCGATGACATTACCGGGCGGTATTTCATGCGCATTGAAATCAAAGCCGATTCCTTGCCATTTTTGTTAGCAGAGTTCCGCGAACGTTTCCGCCGCGAGGTGGCTGAACCCTTACAAATGAAATGGAGCCTGAATGACAGCGCGGTGAAGAAGCGCGTGGTCATTTTGGTGTCTAAGCAAGAACATTGCTTGTACGACTTGCTGGCACGCTGGCAATCCAAAGAATTAAACATCGAAATCCCCTGCATCATTTCCAACCACGACACCTTTAAAGGCTTTGTCGAATGGCACGGTATTCCCTTCCACCATGTCCCGGTTACGCCCGACAACAAAGCCGGGGCGTATGCCGAAGTGCAGCGGATTTTTGACGATGTACGCGGTGATTGCATGGTTTTAGCCCGTTATATGCAGATTCTCTCCCCCGACCTCTGCGCCGCGAATCCAGGCAAAATCATCAACATCCACCACAGCTTCCTTCCCAGCTTCGTCGGCGCGAAACCGTATCACCAAGCCTATAACAAAGGCGTAAAGCTGATCGGCGCAACCTGCCATTACGTTACCGAAGAGCTTGACCAAGGGCCGATCATCGAACAAGACGTGATCCGCATCGACCATTCCGACGCACCCGAAGACATGGTGCGCTATGGCAAAGACATCGAAAAAACCGTCCTCGCCCGTGGCCTACGCTACCACCTTGAAGATCGCGTACTGATTGATGGCAATAAGACGGTGGTGTTTAGATAATATTTGGTCTATAAAGCAAAAAGCCACGCTAGGCATGATCTAGTGTGGCTTTTTTTGTTTGGTCTTTTATAGATTTGTATCATTGTGTTCTACATTTTTGCCAAAACATAAGTTTATTGATTTTGTTCTTATAAATTTATCAATAATTTTCTTAGTCCCATATAAAGTTTATAGATAAAATCTCAAAACTTTAAACATAAACAAGGATTTTTATATGGATACAATTTGTGTATTGACTGCTCGTGGGTTGCAAGAGCTTAAAGAACAAGGTGGATCGCAAGCATGGGTATTAAACGCTAACAAAGCACGGGAATGCCAATATGTTGTATGCGTCCAAAATAAACTTGATGATGGTGAGAGAGGTTCTCCTTCTGCTCCACATCACACTGCATTTGTCGTTGGGCGTTTAAGGGAAGTAGCTCGCTCCCCGAAATGGGATGATCGCTGGATTTTGTTATTTAGTGAATATGCAGAAATTGCTATCCGTGATGCTTGGTCTGGTAATCGCAACCCGGTCTGGTATACCAATTTAGAGCAATTCGATATTAAGGCGGATGAACTCAATTTTCAGCCAATGCCAGCACCCTTGCCCCCTCCCACCCCACAAATCCGTCCATTGTCGATAGCAGAAGCTAAAGCTGGATTGGCAGAGATGTATGGCGTTGATCCTGCGAGTATTGAAATTACGATTCGAGGATAGTCGTGCTCTACACGAATCGTTCTTTTTTACTCAAGTATTGCATACTGAATAACTTTAGTCTGTATAACAAAAAGCCACGCTAGGCATGATCTAGCGTGGCTTTTTTATTTTGGTCTTTGATTTATTTGCAATAGCTTAAAGTAACGAATTAGTCACATTTATTACTGTTGCTGTATTTTTCAGTATTTTAATTGACATGTTATGATACCAGACGCGAACCAAGGAACTAGACAAAGGGCGATCCGATTTAGGAAAGTTTGCTTGATTTGCCACCTCATCACCTCTCAGTCTACTTAATTGCATAGGATAAAACATGAAAAAGAACTTCTTCAAACAATGTGTTCTGGCTCTTGCTGTGGCAACATCTGGTTCGGCTTTTGCTGCTGGTGCCGTTGGTACTGGCCCCAATCCTTATTCTGATTGTGGTATTGGTGCTGCATTGTTCAAAGATGTGCACTGGGCGGCTGTGACTTCTAACGTTACGTTCGATCTGGGAACAACGGCTGTTACCTCTGCTACCTTTAGCCCTGAAACTTGTACCAAGCGCAATATGAAAGCGGCAATGCTGATTCGTGACACCTATGCGCAAATTATGGAAGATGCTGCTCGTGGTGAGGGGCAACACCTTGCTGCCGCTTTAGATGTTTTCTCTTGTACTGGAGCTAGTCAAGGTGCAGCCACACAAGCGGTGCGTAGCGATGTGGGTCAAGCCGTATCAGCCACTGGCTTTAACCAACAAGGTCAGTTAGAAAAAGCCAGCCAACTGTTCAACATCATCAATACCGCTGCACGTAACAACTGCACCGCTTAATTTGCACTGATCCCTGTTGGCGTAAACGGCTGATGTTTACGATAAAAAACGCCCCACACAATTGGGGCGTTTTTCTTGGAAAAGTTTGCTGGATTCAGCTTAATTTGGTTTAACTCGGCGGAAAGAATTCTTGGATGTATCGTTTTCTGTTGGCTTTATTTGTTGCTTTCTCTCTTCTGGCGTATCCGGCATATGCCAATGATCAACAACTTAGCCAACTTTCGAGCTGGCAACATTTATTACACTACGAGTCCAACAAAGCAGAAACAGAAGGCGTAATTTCTGTAATTCATAGTCCTAAATTTTTCTTGGCGACTGACGGGCGGACTAATGCAGAGACTGAATTACAAGCAACGCTAGCCGCAATGCTCGAACCCCTAACAGGAAACGCGGATGAGCACGCCAAATGCCGTTTCCCTGCTCGTTTAATCTGGCTACGCCAACATTATCCCCAATACCAAGAACAACTTGCCGATATTACTTGCCCCGCTTTTCATGAATGGGCAGAACTAAAGCAACTCGAATCTGCAAGTTTAGTATTTGCCAATGGTTATCTTGGTAATCCTGCCTCGTACTATGGACATGTCTTTCTTAAATTCAATCGCCACGGTGGAACAGGAGCGCATTTAACCGACCAGACGTTAAATTATGGGGCAATAGACAGCCATCACGATGATCCTGTGAGCTACATTCTGAAAGGGGTATTTGGTGGCTATGATGGTGGATTTAGTCCTGTCGATTTTTTCTACCATGATGCCAGCTATGGCGAAACAGAACTGCGCGATCTATGGGAATATCGCCTTCAGCTTACACCTGACGAACTTCAGTATTTAATTGCCCATGCGTGGGAAGTCTTACACAAACGCTACACCTATTATTTTTTCCATGACAATTGCGCATTTCGTGTTGGTGAGCTACTTGAAGTGCTTGATGGAATTAGCATTAACCCAAAAAACCGCCCTTGGGTAATTCCACAAGCTTTATTGCAGCAACTCGCCGCACAACACCGTAATGCCACTCCCTTATTACAAGAACGTCGCTTTCATCCTTCACGGCAAACACGTTTATACCAACGTTTCGCCCAATTAAATACGGAACAACGACAAGCTGTTGGGGAACTCATTGCAGGAAAAATTAATTTTTCTACCCCTGCATTTACCGCAATGGAATTACCCCAACAACAAGGGGTGATTGATAGCGTGCTTGACTACTATCAATTCCGGCAAAAGGATAAAAAAGAGGCGATGCCAGAAGGCTATGTGGCAGCATTAGCTGCACGCTTCCAACTCCCACCGGGAATGCCCTCGCCAGAGTTCGTGCACCCAGCCGCACCAGATACTGGAAATCGTCCAAGTTGGATACAACTTGGAGTGGCTCATGATAAGAAAATAGGGACAACCCAAACGATTCGCTTACGCCCTGCCTATTACGATGCGTTAGACGTTAATCCAGCCTTAGCCAAAAATGGGGGGCTAAGTATGGGTGAAATAACATTTACCCTGCATCAACAACACGCCCGCTTAAGCTTATTTAATTTGATTGCGATTGATAGCATTAACCCCGCAATTACAGGCTTACCCGGCGATCAAGGTCGCGGTTGGCGTTTGCGCATTGGGGGAGAACAAGAGCAGATTGCTTGCCAACACTGTTTTGTGGCACGGATGCAAGCGGATGCTTCGCTGGGCAGTTGGCTTGGCTCTCCGCATTTCTTTGGTGAAGTATTTGCTGGGGGAGCGGTACAAGAACATAGCCAACTCAATGGCAATGGTTTTGTGCGAGCGGGGGTAAGCTTTATCACTCGCCCCTCACCGCAATTTAGCCTGCGCGGTAACTACGAAATCCGTCGCCCATTCCAAACCGAACTTGCCTCTTATGCGGTATCTAGCTTGGAGGGACGACTTAGCCTTGCCAAAGATTACGACTTACGGGTGCGTTGGGACAAAGATCAAACGACACGCGTCCATATTGGTATTGGCTATTACTGGTAAGCCACCTCACTCTCGCTACAAAAAAACATTCAACAACTGATTCAAGAAACGCCGCCCCCGCAGGCTGGGGGCGTAGTGGCTGTTGCTGGCATCACGATTTAACAAACCCAGCTTTTCGGCTTGTGCGAGTTCAGCGGCGAGGTGGGTGAGAGGGAGGCTGGTGTGGGTTTCATAGAGTTCGCGGCGAAAGCCTTGGCGTAAGCGCAGGGCGTTCATCATGAATTCAAAGGGTAAATCCTCGGCACTTAACTCCCGGTTTTCTTGGAGAAACGGGTTAGCTTGCCCCAACGCTGCCCCCACCTCGATTCCACCCGCTACCCCAGCATTCGCGGCGGCTAAGTAATGGCTAGGATGTTTATGGCGCATTTGCCGTGTGACCCCATCATGGCGGGTGATTTTGCTATGTGCGCCTGCGCCAATGCCTAAGTAATCACCAAATTGCCAATAATTCAAATTGTGTTGGCAATACTCACCGGGGATGGCGAAGGCTGAGGTTTCGTAATTATCAAACCCTGCCGCCGCTAACCGCGCTTCAATCGCCTCTTGCATATCGGCGCACAAGTCGCCTTCGGGCAATTCGGGGGGGAAGGCAGCAAAGGGCGTGTTCGGCTCTAAGGTCAATTGGTAACACGACAAATGTTTAGGCGCGAAGCTTAAGGCCGTTTCAATGTCGGCTAAGGCTTCGTCCAAGGTTTGCTGCGGCAAGCCATACATTAAATCCAAGTTAAAACGCGGAAAAATGCTGGCGGCTAAGGCCACCGCCGCTTTGGCTTGTTCGGGGTCATGAATCCGCCCCAATGCTTGTAAATGCTTGGCATTAAAGCTCTGAATCCCCAGCGATAAGCGCGTTACCCCCGCCGCCCGAAAACCGTGGAAACGGGCAGCATCAACCGTACCGGGATTGGCCTCTAAGGTAATTTCTGCCCCCGGCAACAGCTTTACCCGCATACGAATTTGCGTCAGTAAATCAGCTAACCCGTCAGGACTCAACAGGCTAGGCGTACCACCGCCAAAGAAAATACTGACAATCGGTCGCCCCCAAATGCTGGGCAGGGCATATTCTAAATCGCTAATTAGCGCGGCAAGATAGGCTGCTTCAGGCACACTGTCCTTGGCTTCATGTGAATTAAAGTCGCAATAGGGACATTTGCGCACACACCACGGAATATGGATGTACAAGGCCAGCGGCGGCGATTGGCGAAAATTTAAACCTGCCAGGCGACTTGCAGCGACTTCCGCCAGCGGACTGGCGGCAACAACGGGGAGCGGAAAGGGACGATGGCTCATTGCAGACGCAGCAACAATTTTTGCATCGCTTGCCCACGGTGCGACACTGTATTTTTACGCGCCGCGTCCATGCTCGCCGCACTCATCCCCGCCACCGGATCAAAGAATAAGGGGTCATAACCAAAGCCCCCTTCGCCGTCGGCCTCCAGCAAAATTTCGCCCTGCCATTCCCCTTCGGCAATGATCGGTTGTGGATCATCGGCATGGCGCACTAACACCAGCACCGACACGAAATGCGCCTGCCGTTGGCTGGGTTGGGGCAAATGGCGTAATGCCGCGAGCAAGGCTTGGTTATTCCGCTCATCCGATTTTGGCTCTCCGGCATACCGCGCCGAATGCACCCCCGGCTCACCGCCCAAGGCATCGACACACAAACCCGAATCATCCGCCAAGGCAGGCAAACCACTGTGCAAACTGGCATGACGTGCCTTGGCTAAGGCGTTTTCCACAAAGGTGCAATACGGCTCTTCCGCCTCAGGAATCCCCAAACTCCCCTGCGTCACCACCTCAATGCCCAAGGGGGCAAGCAAGCTAGTCAGTTCTTTTAATTTTTTGGCGTTATTTGAGGCTAAAACGATTTTGTTCATAAGAGGTGTCATGTGGTGCGAATACAAGAAAGAGGGGCGACATTACCATGAGCTGGTGAGTGTAGTGTGTAGTGCTCAAGTATTTTCGGACAGCTCGATAGCTTGTTTGTCTGCTGTCGAGGTAAGAGGAATAGCAATTTCACGGGCATTCAGCGTATCTTGGCTGGGTTGGAGTTAAACAAAAACGGCAGGTGACTTGCATGGTGCTTTCCTATCGTTGCGCAACAATTTATAGACCAAATTAAAAATTGGCAATTAATCCATATTTATATTGTTATCTTCCATCTTAGACCAAATGGCAATTCTGCGGGGGCAAATAGGAAGTGCAAAACACGGCGGCGGTGGCTTGAAACGTGCATCTGATTTGCTTTTCCCCCGTCTTTCCAGTACCTTGCGCCCTTTCGTTAGGGGTGCTACCGAGTCGTATGGGTGGCTGAGAGAGACCCTTTTACCTGTCGGATAATGCCGTCGTAGGGAAACGAGTGAAAGAAATGCAGGTGCGGCGTGCGCCTGGCTGAACTTGTCCCGTGCTGATTGCGTCTTATTCGCCTAATCCCCATCCCCGTCATTTTGACTCTGCTTTTTAGCGGCAAGGAACAAGGAACACTAACTACCATGAACGCCAAAGATCAATTTATTGCCGCCAGTGCTACCGTCGATAGCGCGGCGATTCAACCTTTACCCAATTCTCGCCGCGTGTATGTCAGTGGCTCACGCCCCGATGTGCAAGTCCCGATGCGCGAAATTAGCCAAGCCGATACCCCAACGGGCTTTGGTGGCGAAAAGAATCCGCCGATTTTTGTCTATGACTGCTCTGGCGCGTATGGCGACCCGCATGCCAAGATTGATATTCGTTCTGGCTTGCCTGCGTTGCGCCAAGCATGGATTGAAGAACGGGGTGACACCGAATTATTGCCCGATTTAAGCAGCGAATACGGGCGGCAACGTGCGGCGGATAGCCGTTTAGACGAATTGCGTTTCCCCGGTTTGCAACGCACCCCACGCCGTGCCAAGGCCGGGAAAAATGTGACGCAGATGCACTATGCCCGCCAAGGCATCATTACCCCCGAAATGGAATTTGTGGCGATCCGCGAAAACCTCAATCGCCAGCAATATTTAGAAAACCTGCGCAACGCTGGCCCGATGGGCGAAAAAATGGTCAAGTTGCTAGGGCGGCAACATCCGGGGCAAAGCTTTGGTGCGAGCATCCCCGAGATGATTACCCCCGAATTTGTACGTTCTGAAGTTGCCCGTGGTCGCGCCATTATTCCCAACAACATCAACCACCCCGAAAGCGAACCGATGATTATCGGGCGCAATTTCTTGACCAAAATTAACGCCAACATCGGTAATTCGGCCTTAGGTTCGTCGATTAGCGAAGAAGTCGACAAAATGACTTGGTCAATCCGTTGGGGGGGCGACACGGTGATGGATTTGTCTACCGGCAAAAACATCCACGAAACCCGCGAATGGATTGTGCGTAATTCGCCTGTGCCG
Source organism: uncultured Rhodocyclaceae bacterium (assembly GCA_964578025.1). Classification (GTDB taxonomy): domain Bacteria; phylum Pseudomonadota; class Gammaproteobacteria; order Burkholderiales; family Rhodocyclaceae; genus CAZOBT01. The sequence continues at coordinate 9,188 of CAZOBT010000074.1, forward strand.
ATTGGTACGGTGCCGATTTACCAAGCCTTAGAAAAGGTCAATGGCAAGGCCGAAGACCTGACGTGGGAAATCTTCCGCGACACCTTGATCGAACAAGCCGAACAAGGCGTGGATTACTTCACTATCCATGCTGGTGTCTTGCTGCGTTATGTGCCGATGACGGCGAACCGCATGACCGGGATTGTGAGCCGTGGGGGTTCGATCATGGCGAAATGGTGTTTGGCGCATCATAAAGAAAGCTTCCTCTACACCCATTTTGAAGACATCTGCGAGATCATGAAGGCTTACGACGTGGCCTTCTCCTTGGGCGATGGCCTGCGTCCCGGCTCGATTTACGATGCCAATGACGAAGCGCAATTGGGCGAATTAAAGACTTTGGGCGAATTGACCGAAATCGCGTGGAAGCACGATGTGCAAACCATCATCGAAGGCCCTGGTCATGTGCCAATGCACTTGATTAAAGAAAATATGGATTTGCAGTTGGAATACTGCAAAGAAGCCCCCTTCTACACCCTTGGCCCCCTCACCACCGACATCGCTCCCGGCTATGACCACATCACTAGCGGCATTGGCGCGGCGATGATTGGTTGGTACGGCACGGCGATGTTGTGCTACGTCACGCCGAAAGAGCATTTAGGCTTGCCCGACAAAAACGACGTAAAGGAAGGCATCATCACCTACA
>CAZOBT010000075.1:0-9863 GCA_964578025.1 uncultured Rhodocyclaceae bacterium
CCGTGGGCTAATGCCAACTCTGCCAAATGCAGCTTTTTTACAGTAATCATTTCGTTTTACCGCTACCGCCGGGGCATCGTTTTCCCATGGAAAAATACGCCTTGTTACGCGACAAATTGTTAGCCAGTGGGCAGTTCACCGCCGACGATATTGTTTTACCTGCGGCAGCCACCCTAGAAGAATTGCGCCGGGCGCACGCCCCGGACTACATTGAGCGTGTTGTGCGTGGTCAATTAAGCGAGGCCGAAATTAAGGCGATTGGTTTTCCGTGGTCGCCAGAAATGGTTGAACGTTCACGCCGTTCAGCCGGGGCAACGCTAGGGGCGGCGCGGGCGGCGTTGCGGGATGGGGTGGCAGCGAATTTAGCGGGAGGAACCCACCATGCGCATTACGCCCGAGGCGAAGGCTTTTGTGTGTTTAACGATGCGGCGATTACCGCCCGCACCTTGGTGGCAGAGGGTCTGGCGCGGCGGGTGTTAATCGTCGATGCCGACGTGCATCAGGGCAATGGCACAGCAACAATTCTCGCCGGTGATCCCCACTGCTTTACCTTTTCCCTGCATGGGGCGCGTAATTTCCCCTTTAGCAAAGCAGAAAGCGATTTGGATATTGAATTACCCGATGCCTGTGGTGATGTCGCCTATTTGCAGCAGTTTGCATGGGGATTAGATACCGCTTTCGACCTTGCTAACCCAGATGTTGTCATTTACTTGGCTGGGGCAGATCCGTATGTTAACGACCGCTTAGGACGTTTAGCCCTCAGCTTTGCCGGGTTGCGTACCCGTGACGAGGTCATGTGCGAACTCTGCTACCACCGCCAAATTCCCCTTGCGATTGCCATGGCGGGCGGTTACGCCAAACCGATTAGCGATACCGTGCAAATTCATACCACGACAATTTTAACGGCACGGCAGGTATGGTTTGGCGGCGTGAGCAAGTAGGCTAAAAATAATAGACCAAATTAAAAAAACGCCAATAAACCAAGTGTTATTTGCCTTATTATATAATAGACCAAATTAAATCATGTGTGAAAAATTCAGCCAGAGCCATTGAGTTTTGTTAGGATACGTCTCCCTCTTTTCCCTACATTTCCTCACGTTTAGGAGCGCGACATGGCAACCGAATCTTTAGAAAAAATGATTAGCACCTTATTCACCGCGCCAGCCAAAGCCGCTGTCGAGGCAGAGCGGGAGTATCGCAAGATTTGGGCGGAGTGGTTACAAATGACGGCGCAACGTGTCGGGGCAGACAATGTGGGGAAGCAGTTAAATTTAGCTCCAGTGATGAAGATCAATGGAGCCTTGGATTTGTCTTTATCTATGCGTGTGACTTCGATTGACCAAACGAATGCTTCTTTGTCATTGGGAACGGGGCCGATCACGGTATCCGGGGGATATTTCCGGCAAACGACCGAAGAAAGCTCTTTATCGGTGCGTGGGTGTTTTACCTTAACCAATACCGAAGTGGATTTAGCCAGTTATCTTGGGCAAATGGGGGTGACGATTAAGGATGATGCGTCGTGTAAGCAAGCCATCGACAAATTAAAGCAAGCATAAGGAGGCCAGCGCGATGGCAACTACCCCGCGTAAGAAAAAGTCAGAAGCCACCCCTGTGCCAGTGCAGGTAATCAAAGAGCCAGTGTTGCTTGAAGATATTTTGGTCGCGCTACAAAAAACCTTTAGCCGGGTCAGCCGTTCAACCGGGCAACGCGATACTGCCGGGCAAACGAATCAAGCTTGTGCCTTGATTGTTGGCAATGTCAATTTTGAATTCAGTTTGAATGTTGAACCCTGCACCAATAAAAGCTCTGGAGTCCCTAGCAATCTGTGCTACAGCCCCAACCAAGAAGGCTTCGCACTGAAACTGGCGGGAGTAATTACCACCGATGTCCGTCATACCGAAATGGCAAAAGGCGACGAACCTCATAAACATGGCACACAAGGAGAGGCCGTATGAGCAACGATGTTGCGACGCTTAATGCCTCGGATATTGGTGATGTCTTCCAAAATGTCGTGACACGCCTAGAAGCCGAAATGAGCCTAGTCGCCCAAAGTCCAACCATTGCGATTGACGTAGTCGACGTAGAGTTAAACTTTAAAAGTGTGGCCTTAAATGGCAATGGCGGTTTATTAAAGTTTCTGGTTTCCGATAAAGAAACCAATAGCTCATTAGAAATCAAACTCGCCACCCGCCTACGCGCTAAGTAGGCTAGTTTGAGCCTCAGTAAAAACATTAACCACTTCGCCCTCAAATCCCGTCTCTACCTCAACGCTATCCGCGTGGCCTTTGCGTAGCTTCAGTTTTATAAATTGGTCGCCATAAGAAAAGCCCTCAACGAGGGCTTTTCTTGTTGTCTATCCTGCACCAATTAAATCAGGGGCGAGGATTGCCAGTCAGAGCCGTGTATTTCGTCCATAACTGATCTTCATTTTCTTCGTGTTCTGGGCTCTTGGGAATGCAATCAACAGGGCAAACTTGGACGCACTGAGGTTCGTCATAGTGACCAACACACTCGGTACATTTGTTTGGGTCGATTTCGTAATACTCTTCGCCTTGGGAAATGGCTTCGTTCGGGCATTCGGGTTCACATACATCGCAGTTGATGCATTCATCGGTAATCATTAAGGCCATTACTGTTCATCCTTTCAAAAACTAAAAAAGCTAAAAAACTCAGCAACTATTGTAATTAAACTTCGGCAAAACGCTGGCGTAAGTGTTGATACACCAACGGGGAGACGAACTTACTAACATCCCCTTCCAAACGCGCAATTTCGCGCATCATGGTGGCAGAGACAAACATATATTGTTCGCTGGGGGTCAGGAATACGGTTTCAACTTCGGGGAATAAACTGCGGTTCATCCCCGCCATTTGAAATTCATATTCAAAATCAGATACCGCACGCAAACCCCGCACAATCACTTTGGCATTGTGGTCGTGTACGAACTTCATTAACAGGCAGTTAAAACCACAGACTTCGACCTGTGGCACGTCGGCTAAGACCTCTTGCGCCATCGTGACGCGCTCTTGCAGCGAAAACAAGGGGCGTTTGGACGGGCTTTCGGCAACCGCCAGAATGACCTTATCAAACAAGCCAGCTGCCCGGCGTACCAAATCCTCATGCCCACGAGTAATCGGGTCAAACGTACCAGGATAAACCGCAATGCGATGATTTAGCATGAAGGTGTACTCGTCTCTGAGGTAGGCAGCGATGCTCGCTGCAATAAATGGTAATAAACCTGCCCCGCCTTGCCTTGTTTGACCGTGTGCCAGTCACCCAAGGCCGTAACAGGGTATTCCGCTTCGACATAAAGACAACCGCTTTCCTGCAATAACAGCGGTAGTACCGGTTGTAATTTGTCTAACCAACCTTGGCGATAGGGTGGATCAAGAAACACCACATCAAACCGTTGCGCCGTCGGCTGATTAAGCGAAGCCGCGAATTTTAACGCATCCCCCCGCACCAGCTCTACCCTATTCCCAACATGGAGATGTTCGATGTTGTCGCGCAAGGCATGGGCGACAGCGGCAGCCGCTTCAACCAACACCACCCGTTCCGCCCCGCGTGAAGCCGCTTCTAAGCCCAAGGCACCACTGCCTGCAAATAAATCTAAGCAATGCAGGCCATCCAGTTCTTGCCCAAGCCAATTAAACAAGGTTTCGCGCACCCGATCTGGGGTCGGGCGCAAGCCAAGGCTGTCGGGAAAACGGATTAACTGCCGCCGCTGCACCCCACCAATAATACGCACGGTGTTAATCGCGTTACTTCGTGCCGCACCGCGTGCCGTATTTCGTCCCCCACTGCCACGACTCATTCGCCACCTACTTGCACAGTGACCAGATTTTCGGCTTTCACGCGCCGCGCAAAGGCCGCTTTAATATCGGCTACTGTTAAACGTTGAATGCGCTCTTGATATTTATCCAGCCAATCCAAAGGCAGTTGATAAAAACCAATCGCTGCCACGTTTTCCAAAATCTTTTTGTTGTTATCCAAGCGCAAGGGGAAACTGCCCATTAAATTGGCTTTCGCGGCTTTTAATTCGGCTTCGGTGGGGCCATTTTTGGCGAAGTCAGCAAACACCGCTTTCACCAATTTTTCCGCTTCTGCGGCCTGTTCTTTCTTGGTTTGCAAACCCATGATGAAAGGACCGGCTTGGCGTAAAGGCTGGAAATAGCTGAAAACGCTATAAGCGAGGCCGCGTTTTTCACGTACTTCTTGCATTAAACGCGACACAAACCCACCGCCACCCAAGGTGTAATTGCCAACGACCAAGGGGAATACGTCCAAATTACCCCGCTCAATCGCTGGTACGCCCATGAACAAATGAGCTTGGCTGGCGGGGTGGGCAATTTGGGTTTTGCCACCGCTGGGCAATTCGGGAGCGGGGGGCAAAGTCGGTAATTGCGGCGCGACGGCTAAGCCTTGCGTCAAGGTATTGGTGATTTGCTCAGCTTCGGCTCGGCTAACATCCCCAACCAAGGTAATCACCGCATTATTTGCGGTGTAATACTGGCGATAAAAATCGGTGACATCCGCCAAGTTAATTGCCGCCAAGGTTTCGGGTGTCGATAAACGCCCATAAGGATGTTTGGGGTACAACGCCTGTAAAAAGCCACGATTCGCCAAGGTTTCCGGGCGAGTCAGTGATTCTTTTAAGCCAGCGATCCCGCGTTTTTGCTCACGTTGCAACACAGCCGGATCAAAACGTGGTTCTTGTAAGATCAACCGTAAAACGTCTAAGGCTGCATTCCGTTTATCCGGCATGGCAAGGGTGCGCAATACCAAGTTAATCCGATCCTGCTCGGCTGTACCGCTGAGGTTTGCCCCCACATCGGCAAGCTGATTGCCAATTTCGGTTTCATCAAATTTGCCTGCGCCCAAATCAATCACGGTATGGGTCAGTGCAGACACCCCCTCTTTACCGGGTGGGTCAAAGACCGAACCTGCGACAAAATCAACTTGCACATCCAAAATCGGCAGGGCATGGGTTTCGACAAAATACACCCGCGCTCCATTGGCGGTACGCCAATGCTGAATCGTAATGCCAGCATGTGCTAGACCCATCAGATTCGCCATACTTGCTATGTAGTACAAGCCCAGCAAGGCTAAAAATTTTTTCATCATCGTCATCGTTGTTTATTCCGTTTATTCCAGTTAATGCCGGGGTTTCACACCACTGGCGGAGCGGCGTGGTGCATTGTTTAATGCCTGTGGCTCAAGCACTGCCACCGTTAAACCATCGTCACCAAAATACTGTTTGGCGACGCGCTGAATATCTGCGCCAGTGACTGCTTGCAGTTTTTCTAAGGTGCGTGGCAACAATCGCCACGAAATCCCACTGATTTCAGCCTGCCCAATTTCCATCGCTTGCCCAAACATCGAATCCAGCTTGTAAATTTGGCTCGCCATGAGTTGTGCTTTGGCACGACGTAATTCATCGTCGGTAATGCCGTTCTGTACGACTTCGCTAATTTCGGCACGCAAGGCAGCTTCTAACTCATTGATGTTTGTCCCCGGTGTGGGTGTACCTTGCAACATAAATAAGGCTGGCCCGCGTGACATATCGTCATAATGCGCATCCACATCCACCGCTAAACCACGCTCTCGCACCAAATGCCGCTTAAAGCGAGCCGCATCATGCCCATCTAACACCGCCGCTAACATGGATAAGGCGTAGGAATCATTATCTTTTTCCACATCACGCAGGACAGGAACTTTAAAGCCAAGGGCAACTAAGGGTAATTCGGCTGGAGCTTTTAACACCAAACGCCGCATGCCCTTTTGCTCTGGCTCATCTTGGCTACGCCGTACTGGTAATGGGCGAGAGGCTAATTTGCCATAGGTTTGTTCCGCCAGTTGAAAGACATCTTGATGTCCAACATCACCAACGACCACCAAGGTCGCATTGTTTGGCACATACCAGCGGTCATACCAAGCACGGGCATCAATCGCCGTCATTTCTTCTAAATCACGCATCCAACCAATAATCGGGCGACGATACGGATGGGCTTGAAAGGCCGTTGCCATCAGTTGTTCATACAACTTAGATTGTGGCTGATCGTCAGTACGCATCCGCCGCTCTTCCATCACCACTTTGATCTCTTGCGCAAACTCTTTGGCATCCACGGTGAGATGGCGCATCCGATCGGCCTCTAACTGCATCATTTCTGGCAGTTTTTCTTTGGGAATTTGTTGGAAATAAGCGGTGTAATCATGGCTGGTAAAGGCATTGTCACGCCCACCAGCGGCAGCAACACGTTTGCTAAATTCACCGGGACCAACCTTGGGCGTGCCTTTGAACATCATGTGTTCTAAGACGTGCGCCACGCCTGATGTGCCATCGACTTCATCCATGCTCCCCACTTTGTACCACACCATGTGGGCAACGGTTGGCGCACGGCGGTCTTCTTTGACAATGATGCGTAGACCATTTTTTAAAGTGGTTTCGTAGGGATTTGCCAAAGCCGGAGAAGAAAACGTTAAGAAGATTGGCGCAAAGGTCGCCAAACTCAAAAGCAATTTAGTAATGGTTTTGTGCTTAAGTATAGGCATAAGGGCTTTCTGCTAAAATTGTCAGGTTAAACGGGGTGCATCTTAGCGACTGCACCGCCCCCTGTCAGTACCTTCTCCCAGACTTACCCGAGACTTATTCCTCCATGTTCAGTTTCCTGAAAAAATCGCCGCCTACGACGGCTGACACCTCTACTGCTACTGTGGCAACCCCAGCCAATCCAAGTCCTTCTTGGCGTGAGCGTTTGTTTAGCGGTTTAGCAAAAAGCCGTGAGCGCGTGGGGACCCAGCTTAAATCCCTGTTTTCACGCGGCAAAGTCGATGACGAATTATTAGAAGAATTAGAAACTTTATTGCTGACTAGCGATGTTGGGGTAGAAGCGACAGAACATTTGCTGCAAGCCTTAAAAACCAAGGCGAAACAGGCTAAATTAGATACCCCAGAAGCCATCCATCAAGCCCTTGCCGATATTTTATTTGAGCTGCTTTCGCCCTTAGAGCAAGCCTTAGATGTCAATAGCCACAAACCTTTTGTCATCATGATTGCAGGGGTGAATGGCGCGGGGAAAACCACCTCGATTGGCAAGTTAGCAAAGTATTTCCAAAGCCAAGGCAAATCCGTATTACTTGCCGCTGGCGATACCTTCCGCGCCGCTGCCCGTGAGCAACTACAAACGTGGGGTGAGCGCAATGGCATTACGGTGATTTCGCAAGAAAGCGGTGATCCGGCGGCGGTAATTTTTGATGCAATTGCCGCAGCAAAAGCGCGGGGCATTGATGTGGTGCTGGCGGATACGGCAGGACGTTTGCCTACGCAACTGCATTTGATGGAAGAAATTGCCAAAGTGCGCCGCGTCATCCAAAAAGCTGACCCAACTGCGCCGCATGAATCACTGTTGGTCTTAGATGCCAACATCGGACAAAATGCCTTACAACAAGTGAAGGCGTTTGATAAAGCGATCAATATTACGGGTTTGGTCTTAACCAAATTAGACGGCACTGCCAAAGGTGGTGTGGTGGCAGCGATTGCACGACAAACGCCTAAGCCGATTCGCTTTATTGGGGTGGGCGAAGGCATTGATGATTTGCGCCCCTTTGTTGCCCGTGATTTTGTTGATGCCTTATTTGGATGATCCACGCTTCTAATCTCGTTAAACGTTACCCCAACGGTTACGAAGCCCTACGCCACGTTTCGTTTGAAATTGCCCCCGGTGAAATGGTGTTTTTAACCGGGCATTCTGGGGCGGGGAAAACGACGCTGGTTAAGCTTATTGGCTCAATCGAACGCCCGACCAGTGGCAGTTTGGTCGTCAATGGGCAAAACCTTGCGGCCTTACGCCGAGGCGCGTTACCCGTGCTACGGCGGAGCTTTGGTCTAATCTTTCAAGATCAAAAGCTTTTGTTTGACAGAACTGCCTTAGACAACGTTTTACTGCCCTTACAAATTGTTGGTCTACCCTACCGCGAAGCCTATCGGCGGGCGCGAGCGGCATTGGATAAAGTCGGCTTACTCAGCCGCGAAAAATCCTTTCCGATTGCCTTATCTGGAGGCGAACAGCAAAAACTCGCCATTGCCCGCGCTGTGGTCAACCGCCCAGCGATTTTGTTGGCGGATGAGCCAACCGCGAATCTGGATGCGGGGGTTGCGGCTGAGGTCATGGCGTTGTTTCGGGCGTTTAACCAAGTGGGAGTCACGGTGATTATTGCGACCCATGATATTGATTGGATTCGTCGTTATACCGCCCGTGAATTGCATTTAGATCATGGAGTGATGCGATGAGACCTTGGTTACAACATCACAGCTCTGCCGCGTTTACCGCTTGCCAACGTTTACTGGACGCACCATTAAATACCTTTTTGGCATTGTTAGTGATTGGTATTGCCTTAACCCTACCTGCCACCGGTTTTGTCTTGCTCGACAATGTGCGTGACTTGGGGCAACGTTTTGGGAGCGGGCAGCAAATCAGTATCTTTATGGCTCCAGAAGCCACCAGTAAAGAAGTAGCTGATATTGAAGCCAACTTACAAGCACAAGGTAATTTGGTTTGGCACTTTATCAGTCGTGAAGAAGCGTTGCGCCAATTACGCGACGCACCAGGAATGCAAGACGTTTTGGGTAATCTGAAAACCAACCCCTTACCCGATACCTTTGTGATTCATGCCAACGAATTAAGCACGGCAACACAAGATACTTTAGTACATGCCATTAAAACATGGCCGAAAGTCGTTCATGTGCAGCAAGATGCCGCTTGGGCGCGTCGCCTAGAAGCGTTCTTGCATGTGGGGAAAACCGCGATTTCGCTCTTAGGTGGTATTTTCGCCGCCGGTTTGGTGGCAATTACCTTTAACACCATTCGCTTGCAGGTCATGGGGCAGGCCGTTGAGGTAGAGGTTGCGCGTTTGATCGGTGCAACCGATGCTTTTATCGCCCGTCCTTTCCTCTATTTTGGCTTTCTGCAAGGCTTACTAGGCGGGTTGTTAGCCGCCGCACTCGCTGGGCTAGGGGTTTATCTGTTGGCACAACCCGTTGCTGAGTTAGCCGCGCAATATGGCGATAAATTCGTGTTACGCGGCCCAGAGCTCTATCACGTCTTGTTGTTAGCCATTGCTGGAGCTGTCCTTGGTTGGCTAGGCGCACGCCTCTCTGTTGCCTTATTTCTCCGGGAAAAGGAGCATTAAGCCTAAAAAGTGGGGGAATCAATATTCCGTGCCCCCAGCAGTAGCCAAGTCAAAGATAGAGCTTCGGCAGTTAGAAATTTAACGCTGCAAGGCAAACGCGGGCAAAAACCGGCTAAACGCCGCCGGAGGCCATTCCACGCCGTCGAGTAAGTTTTTCACCAATAGACCCAATTCGGTATCGCCTTCAATGCTAATCACACGATTGAAGAACAAGGTATCGGGGTCTTCTTGGCGCAGGATTAGCTTGAGGAAACCTGCGACCGTGCCACGGAAACACACATCGGCGGGGGCGGTAATGCGGAAAATCGGGCGGAACAGGCCATTTTCATAAACGAAATTGGCTTCACCCCCAGTGTCTTCAACAATCACCGCAAAGGTGCGCCCTTCCAACTCGCTCAGGCTTTCACTGGGCAGCCAACCGAATTTACAGGCCGTGCTTAAGGCCACACATAAATTCACGCTATGCGGCCATTGTGGCAATTTTTGCCCTAACACTGCCACGGCGGCAGGCAAACGAAAATCAGGAATACGCAACATGATTCAATCCTTGCTTAAAACGTACTGAACTTAGAGGAGTGCTGTTACTGGTAGTGATTACTTGTCGTGCTGCTGCTTAGTGCACGGCGGCTAAGGCGGCTTCTTGGTGAATCCCGGCTTTGCCAAACCAATAGCCAT
>CAZOBT010000076.1:0-9733 GCA_964578025.1 uncultured Rhodocyclaceae bacterium
CGACCCAAGGTTCGGCACTCAGGTATTCCAAGTTAAACCAAATCGGGGGTTTTGCCGCTGCCGCCATTGCCTGCAAATAATTTTCCGGCAGATCGCAGGCAAATGCCTCAAGCACCACCTCTGCCACTGCAAAATCTCCGGTCAGCGGGGAATTTTTAGACCAAACTGCAATTTCAACGCCAAAGCATGTAGTACTTGCTTGATTACGTTCTAGACCAAATTCAGCCCTGCCAAGCAAGGGGGCAAGAGTCGCGGGATCATCAATCCATAAACGCACTTTCTGCCCGTAATCCGCAACCAACTGCCGCGCCAACCGCCAACACACCCCGGCATCGCCATAGTTATCCACGACCGTACAAAAAATATCCCAACGTAAACGCATCCCATCCTCCCCATGCCACCCATCAAAAACCCGCTACAAACTCCGCCAGAAATGCCATTTTAAAAATCGCTTTGCGTTGTAAGCGTTTAATGCGGGTGCGAAACGTCAGAAACTAAAACAGGATTATGTCGTAGCCGTGCTGCTCTATTTAATTTTTGGCATTTAAATTGCTTTAAGTTGTCTAACCAGCAGAGAACCCCGAAGAAAGTGATAGTGTTAATATGGTGCAATACAAAGGACTTGAAGTTAGCAGTGAAATCCGGGTCTTACTGCCCCATATGCCGCAGATTGAGGAGTATCGGGAGATACTGCAATCACTCCAGGCAGTTTGGGACAACTTAAACCTGCTTGGACAACTTTCAGGCATCACAGCTGAAATGGGAGCAACACGGGTTTCTTTTTCGACTTTAACCAGCAATCTCCTTCACCATTTAGCAGAACGCACGTTGGCGCGTCGTGTGCAAGACATGACCGCTAAAGCACAAGTTGTGATTGATATGTTAGTGCGTAATCTATTTGAGCGCACAGCGGATATCGGTTTTCTGGCGACCGATGAAGAAATTCGGCGGTTTCTGCAAGCCGAGCTAAACCCAGAAATGTTACGGCAACGTTTGCTGCAATATGTTGCTAAGTATTCAGTTTACGATGAAGTTTTTATCTTAGATTTGGCGGGTAATGTGCTGCTGTGTTTAGCATCAGACTCTGTTCTGCCACCTTCTCCCCGTCATGAAGCATGGTTTCAACTGGCATTACAATCACATAGTAACTATGTTGAATTTTATGGTGTAAGTTGCTTATCCAATCAAAAAGAACCCAGTTTATTTTATGCCACCAAGGTTAACCTAGCCAAACAAGGTGGGGCAGGTGTGCTTGTTTTATCCTTTCGTTTCGCAGATGAAATGGCAAGAATTTTTGCCGACCTATACCAAGCCGACAATCCTGCTGTAATGGCCTTACTGACGGCTGATGGCTGTGTTCTGGCTAGCAGTGACCCGTGGCAAATTCCCTTGGGCGCACCTTTACGCTTACGTGATTTGGGCAAATGGCAATTGTTACGTTTTGCTGGACGCAGTTATTTAGCAATTGCGCATTCGTCAAAAGGGTATCAAGGTTATTGGGGGCCAGGGTGGCTGGGTGCGATTTTTGTACCGCTAGAACAAGCATTTCATGGCGTTATTGCTGAACCAGATACCTAAACAACCCCAGATTATTTAGCTGCGATTATGGCAGGAGGACGGGCTTTTCCTGCAAGCTTACAGGCGATTCCCCTTAAAGCAGATGCAATTCAGCGTGACCTCAATCGTTCTGTGTGGAATGGCTCAATACGGCACAGTCATCAACAGTTGCAAGGGACGTTTACAACGAATCATGCGTTTTCCAAATTGTTGTTGTGGGAAATTAGCCATACAGCCGTAAAAATGCGCCAGATATTTTCCAATGCGATTCATGACTTGAATGCAACAGTTTTAGCCGCTTTACAAGAAGATTGTTGTTTTTTTGCTGGGTTAGCCGTTGATTTGCTGGATCGTAATTTATATGAGCGGGCGAATGATTGCCGTTGGTGGGCATTAGCCCCACCGTTAGCCCACGGTTTAAGTCAAGCCCCCACAAGTAGCACTCAGCACAATATGTGTCGGCTGCTTACCCATTTACATAGCTTATATACTGTATATGCCAGTTTGCTATTGTTTAATCAACAAGGCGAAATTGTCGCTGTCTCACGTACTGAACAAGAAAAATACTTAGGACAAACTATAGACGATACTTGGGTAGGTGATTGCTTACAACTGACTTCAAGTCAAGCTTACTTCGTTTCTTCGTTTACCCCCACACCACTGTATGACAACCGCCCCAGCTATATTTATACAGCCGCAGTACGCAGCCCGGTTAATGACAAAGTATTAGGTGGAATTGCTTTGATTTTCGACAGCGAACCACAATTTGCAGCAATGTTGCAAGAGGTCTTACCGCGTGACACAGTAGGCTCACCTATCGCTGGTACTTTTGCGGCGTTTGTAGATATACAGGGCAAAGTGATTGCCTGCAGTGGCAAAGAACTCACGATAGGGCAATGCCTAGATTTACCAGAACAATTACTCTCCCCACCCCCTGAAGGCTTTGCCAAAATTTTGCTATTTGCAGGGCAAGTGATGGTCATTGGGGCAAAAAGCTCACATGGCTATCGTGAATACCAACGTGATCCAAGTAATGGACAAACTCGCATTACCGCATTGGTTTTTTTACCTCTTGCCGATTATCGTAGTGACATTGCACTAACAAAGCCAGCCAAGGAAATCAATATACGACAAAAAAGCAGTAGTGAAACACTGATAGAACGTTGTGAGATTGCCAGTTTTTTTGTTGGTGACTATTGGTTGGGACTACCCATTGTGGCAATTGAAGAGGCATTCCAATTATCACAATATTCCCGCCTACCAAATGCAGCCCCCCAAGTGCTAGGTGCGACCGTGTACCAGGGTAAAGCCATACTCCTTTACGATTTACATTCGGCGTTAGGTTTATCTCCACCCACCGAAGTTGAGATGAGTACAAAAGAGATTATTGTTGTTCGAGATAACCGTGATGGCAAAAATCGTTGTTTTGGTTTTCCTGTTGATGCACTGGGTGAAATTCCCGAAATTGCCACATCAGCGATTACATCGTCCGAGGCGATTTATCTCAATATTAGCCCGGTCTTAGGTGGCATGGTCAAAGTCAGCTCTCAGCTACCCATGCTGGCATTACTTAATACTAACTACATTTCAGAACAAGTGTTTGTAGGTTAGGTCTTGCCCAAAGGTATATGAACAAACCACAAGTGCCGAAAAGCTGACGCTTGCGCAAGTTCCGTTTCCCAACAGCTTTCTGCCGCAACTGTGGCAAATGCACCAAGATAAAAAATGGGTGGCGCAAATCCCCCTACTCGATGCCGCCCTCCTTCCACCCGCACCCAAAATGCCAGAGAAAGATAAGGCGGGAAAATAAGGATTTGACCCCAAAAAAGCATAAAAAAACAGCCAGCTCCTGATGACACAAGACGCTGGCTGTATTAGCCAAGATTAAGAGCTAAACCTGTGAATTAGTCAGGCAGCTTAATTTGGTTGTCTTTGCTGAATTGATAATCCTTAAAGACATGCTCGGCGGACAGCACTTGGTAAGTGCCATCCGCGTTTTTGCGGCTGGTATCTTTCAGGCGGTAGGTGTAATGCCCACACGTCCAGCAATGGAAGTTACGCATTTGCGTGCATAAACAGGTCTTGTCAAACACCTTAACCTTGCGTTCGCCGGGATGGGCGGCAACTTCGCGGTTATAGGCATCAATGTATTGACATTGGCCTTTCGCATCCAGCACATAGCCATAGGCTTCACAGTTGGGGCGAATACCATCACCAATCGCCGGGCTGTTCTTCAACATGCGCATTGGATAGCCAGTTGGGGAGACTTGGTTAACCTCGATATTGTCTTCCGAGGTTTTAAAGTATTCCTGCTGCACATCGGCGGGGAGGCCACATTCGGCGGCAACGGTGAAGCGGGTCGCCACTTGCACGGCGGCAGCACCGGTTTCCAAGAAATTCACCGCATCTGTGCCAGTAAAGATACCGCCAGCAGGAATCAGGGGAATATCCAGTTGTTCCGCTTTTAACCATGCCTGAATTTCGGCAACGATGGTGGCAAGATCATATTCTGCCCAGTCCATACCAAAGCCCAAATGCCCACCCGCCAAGGGGCCTTCGATGACGACGTAATCGGGCAAACGGTTGGTACGGGCGGTTTTCTTTAAGAACAACTGCAAGGCACGTAAGGACGAAACAATGATCCCTAACTTGGCATCACGGAAGCGCGGATGGTCTTCGATCAAGGCAAATGAACCAAGGTGCAAACCTGCTGCCAAGGTAATCCCGTCAATCCCCGCGTCCAAAGCGGCACGCAAGCGCACACGTAAGGTTTCTTTGGGATTATTCATGGTCAACTTTTCCATACAGTTGATGAAGACCATGCCAGAACCTTGCTTACGTTCCATGGTGGCGGAAACGTGTTTTTTGGTCACTTCATCCAGCAGACCAAGGTCAAATTGCACGACGGATTTGTCGGTGTTGTTAACGTTAAATTTGTATAAGGCCAGTTTGTCTTTAACGTAGCGTGTGTTGTAACGACGGTCGGAAACCGTGGGGAGCATGGCATCGGAGATGTGTCCAATCCCACCTAAACGTGCGGCGACCAAGGAAAGGTCGGATGTTGAGATGTCTACCCCCATGCCGCCAATCATGATCGGAACGATTTCTTGTTTGCCGAACATCAGGCGAAAATCATCTAAGCATTTCATGTGTTTTGTGTCCGTTTTTTTACAGCCGCCTAGTTTACCGCTTAACGGTGCTGTCTTGCCATGCACAGAAAGCGCAAACTTTGCCGCAAAACTAAGAAAACTAAGAAAAGAATTCCTTTGACACCAATTTGCCCGAAATAGCTGCGGTAAAATCCGCCCTTTTCAGCTTTCCGGTTTCTTGTCATGCGCTATATTTCCACTCGCGGTAACGCTCCTTCCCAAGCCTTTTGCGACATCCTTCTTGGCGGTTTAGCCCCCGATGGTGGTTTGTATTTACCGGAAAGCTATCCGCAAATTAGCCGTGCCGATTTAGACGCATGGCGCAATTTGTCGTATGCCGAATTAGCTTTCGCTATTCTCAGCCGTTTTATTGACGATATTCCTGCCGCTGATTTGAAGGCGATTTGCGACAAAACCTATACCGCCGACGTGTATCGCTATACCCGTAACGGGGGCGCGGCGGCAGACATTACCCCGTTGACCCGTTTGGATGATGGCTTGTTTATCCAAGACTTGTCGAATGGCCCCACCTTGGCCTTCAAAGACATGGCGATGCAGTTGTTGGGTAATTTGTTTGAATACGTCTTAGACAAACGCGGCGAATCCATCAATATCTTAGGCGCGACATCCGGTGATACGGGTTCAGCCGCTGAATATGCCATGCGTGGCAAGCATAATGTCAAAGTTTTTATGCTCTCGCCCAATGGCCTGATGAGTCCCTTCCAACGGGCGCAGATGTATTCCTTGCAAGACGAAAACATCTTCAATATCGCCCTGAATGGCCTGTTTGATGATGCACAAGACATCGTGAAAGCCGTGTCGAACGATGCTGCGTTTAAAGCCCAATACAAAATCGGTGCAGTAAATTCGATCAACTGGGCGCGGGTGGCGGCGCAAATCGTGTATTACTTCAAAGGCTATTTTGCCGCGACCGAAAATAACGATCAGCAAGTGGCTTTTGCCGTGCCGTCGGGTAATTTTGGCAATATTTGCGCCGGACATATCGCGCGGCAAATGGGCTTGCCGATTGCCCGTTTAGTGTTGGCGACGAACGAAAACGATGTTTTAGACGAATTTTTCCGTACTGGTGTCTATCGCCCACGCACCGCCGCTGAAACCAGCATTACCTCTAGCCCGTCAATGGATATTTCCAAAGCCTCTAACTTTGAACGCTTTGTCTTTGATTTAGTGGGGCGTGATGCAAGCAAGGTGCGTGAATTGTGGGCAAAGGTCGATGCGGGTGGCGCGTTTGATTTAGCCAACGACCCCTGCTGGGCCACCATGCCACAATTTGCCTTTGTCTCTGGCAAGAGCAGCCACGCTGACCGTTTGCAGACCATTCGCAACACATGGGAGCGTTACGGTGTCATGGTCGATACCCATACCGCCGACGGCTTGAAAGTCGCCGTGCCATTGATGCAAACGGGTATCCCGATGGTGGTTTTAGAAACGGCGCAACCCGCCAAGTTTGAAGCCACGATTCAAGAAGCCTTACAACGCGAGCCATTACGCCCCGAAGAATTGTTTGGCATTGAACAATTAGCCCAGCGCGTTGAGGTCATGGATCCCGACGTTGCTGCGATCAAAGCGTATATCGTGGCACGGGTGTGATGAATAAATCTTTACTCACCCTGCCGTTGGCAATAGCAACGAGCATTTTTCTGACGGCATGTACCGTCTCCGCGCAACCGGGGGGTAATGCCAGTCTGGCAGCTCCGAATAGCTTCGCCGCCAACGCTGACGTACAAGCCTTTGCCCAAGAAATGCAGGACAAACACGGGTTTGATCGTGAGTTGTTGCTGACACGCTTTAGCAAATTGCAGCCGAATCAAGTCGTACTCAAAGCCATTCAGCCACCGAGTACGCCAGCGCAAAAATCTTGGCAAGGCTATCGCGCCCGCTTTTTAGGGGAACAACGCATTAAGGGCGGCGTGCAATTTTGGTTAACTAATCGTGACACCTTGCAACGTGCCAGCCAAACCTATGGTGTGCCAGAGGAAATCATCGTCGCCATTATTGGCGTTGAAACCGAATATGGGCGCAACATGGGCAGCTTTAGCGTGCTGCAAGCCTTGGCGACCTTGGCCTTTTACTACCCGCGTCGTGCCGAGTTTTTCCGTAGCGAGTTAGAGCAATTCTTGCTGCTGGCGCGTGAAAACGACATGGAGCCATTAAGCATTAAAGGCTCGTTTGCCGGGGCGATTGGTATTCCACAGTTTATGCCGGGCAGCCAACGCCGCTTTGCTGTGGATTTTGATGGCGATCGTAAAGTCGATTTACGCAATAACGTCGTTGATGCGATTGGTAGCGTGGGACGTTTCTTAGGGCAACATGGTTGGAAGCGCGGCGAACCGATTACGGTACTCACCAATGCCACCAGCGACAACCCCGCAATTCCTGCCTTGGTACAGGCCGGGATTCAGCCTGTTTTTGCGCGGGCTGATCTTGCGAAACAAGGCATTGTCGCCAACGAAGCCCCCAGCTTTGATGGTCAAGTTGCTCTGTTGGATTTGTTAAGCCCTGAAAGCAACGCGGCGGAATATTGGTTGGGCTTTAACAATTTCTACGTCATTACCCGCTATAACCGCTCAGTGTCGTATGCGATGTCGGTGTATCAACTGGCCGAAGCGATCAAAGCGCGGGTGAGTTTGAGGTAGTTGTCATGTCATTTGGCGCGTTATTGGTCGCGCTATAAAAAACCGCTAACCACACCGTGTCTTGTTCTGGATCAGTCCAGTCAACACGGTGGCGGCGGCGCGGAGCGATGTGCACATAAGCCCCCGGCACAAGGGCGTGGCTGGTCGTCGAATCCGCAAAACGCAAACGCGCTGCCCCTTGCAACAAAATCACCCATTCACCCTCGTCTTGTTCATACCAAAAATCCGGTGGGCTAGCTTGTCCCCGCGACACAATACGCTCAATCCGCAGTCCGGGCTGGGACAGTAAATCGCTAAATTGCTCTGCCTGACTGGCATCGGGCAGCGCACGATAAAGATTGTGTAGAGGTGGTAGGAAAGCCGACATCGCTATTCAATCAACAAAACTAATAGACCAAATTAAAAATTAACGTATAGAACATGCAGTATTTGGCCTATTGAGTAATAGACCAAATACCCAGTTTTTTGCCTTACTTTTTGCCTTATGGCTTTAGTCCTTGTTTCGTGCCTAGTATTTAATCCGCGCAAAATACGTCTTTTGCGAGGCTTCTAAGGCTTGGCGTAAGGTGACAATGCCTTGTTGCGCGAGCAGCGGCACCATTTTCAAGAACACTTCACCTGTGGCATAAGCATCCCCCATGGCGTTGTGTCGTCCGTGGATGTTAATCCCCAAACGTTCCGCAATTTTTTCCAATTTATGTGATTCCTGATTCGGGTGAATCACAGCGGACAAGAGCAAGGTATCCAACACGGGTTGGTGGAAACGCAGGCCAGTACGCTCTTCTTTCAATTGCAAGAAACGCATATCAAACGCGGCATTGTGGGCGACCAAGACCGTTTCGCTACAGAAGCCATGAAAGGCGGGCAGTACCACGTCAATATTGGGTTGTCCGCGTACCATGTCTTCGGTAATGCCATGAATCGGAATCCCTTCGGGACGCAATGGGCGTTCGGGATCAACCAGTTGATCAAAGTTTTCTTGGCGTAACAGGCGATTATTAACAATACGCACCGCCCCAATTTGGATAATTTCATCCCCACCGGCGGGTTCTAAGCCAGTGGTTTCGGTATCGAAAACGGTGTAACTGAGATCACTTAACTTGCAATCCAAATCAATTTCGCTTTGGGCTTGGAAGTTAAATAAATCAAAGTCATAGTATTCAGGGCGGCTATCTTGATTCGTTGCAGCACGGCTATGTAGCCATTGCTCTGGAGTAGCGATAGGCAAGACAAAACGGAAGAACGCCCGATGTGCGGCTTTTTCCCGTTCATAAACTAACTGCCCCCCATGCCGCCCCACCACATCGCGTAAAGACAAAGAGGATTCCTCTTGCCCAACGCTCATTGTGTCCAATTCCCAGTTATAGAACGTCTCTGAGGACATGGCATGACCAGCCCAAATCACATCTAAATACGCACGTTTGCCATTTTCGGAAGGCGTTAAACGGAAGCGCACTTCGCGGATTTCATAATGCTCATGTAAACGGGCAGCGAGGAAGGTAATGGCAAACACCAAAGAGAAACTATCGGAGCGAATCCATAAGGATTCATCCAGTTCTTCAACTTTGCTTGGCAGATTGAGTAGGCTTTCAATACGGCTTTGCGCCGTAACAATCACATCTGCCCCTTGCACCTCTTCCAACGGCCACCGGGCTTTTAATACATCATCCAACTCTTCGGCGGTGTGTTCTAAGGTTTGGCTCATGTGGTTCACTTCGTCATGAATCACATGCAACTCGTGCGAACTGGCAGCCGCCGGTTCGGGAGTCAGTAACTTGCCTAAGGCCAAGCGCATATTGGCTAAAGCCGCACGATTGCCATCCAGTAAGCCGCGCAATACTTGGTCACGATGGAAACTTTGCTCTAAGGTGCGCGTAATGTTTTCAATGGTTAATACATAACCATTCATGTCGCGTGTGCCGGGGGTTAACACTGGAACAATCTGCACCCGTAATAACTGCGCCCGCCCCGCCGTAAGCACAAAGCTGGCAAAGGCCAAGGCAGCGTCTTTGGCTAAGCGTGCCTTAATCACGGCTAAGGCATGTTCAACATGTCCCCGTTCGAGCAAGGAAAAAATCGAACGTCCTAAACCAATCGGCGATGCACCGCCCGATTTATGCCCATCTTGCAGTCCTTGGAAGAGCAAACGGGCGCGGCTGTTATAAAGCAGAACTCGTCCATCTTTGTTACAGACGACGACAGCTTGCGCTAGCTCGGACATTAACGCGGCAAGGCGATTTTTTTCTTCCTCCACCGAAGCTTTTGCCGTAGCCACTTGCGCTTCAACGTTGTCCATTAAGGCATCACGTTGTGCAGCAAGTTGGTTGGTGGCTTGCGCCAACTCTTGCACTTCAGGTGGGCCTTCAACTG
>CAZOBT010000077.1:0-9693 GCA_964578025.1 uncultured Rhodocyclaceae bacterium
CTCTTTTAAGATTACTGGGCAGCATGGAAAGTGACACTCCCAGTTAAAGAGTCATACAAAAAATAATTTTGGCTGCTTGCTGTGCCACAGCCCATATAGGAATACACACAAGAAGTCATTACAGTCGCATTGCCACACCAGTAGGGGCTGCTAGTGGTATCTGCGGTATTAGCAATCACATCGGTATGATTCACTACTCGCGTACTTACATCCAATAAATCACGGAAAAGCTCTAAACAGACAGTATTCTGACCATTAATGCTAGATAAATTAGAGCTTGTGGAAACTGGATAACCTGTACTTGCAAAATCAACCGTCCCACTAAGCAATCCGGGCAAATTCGTAATTGCTCCCCCCGCGCCTGAAGTCCTCCATTTCGCATTAGCCATTTTGATTGCCGTTTCAAAGCTTGCGGCAGTTGCTTTGGCTGTTGCCACATTTGCATCACTCGATAGATCAACAAACTTCGGTAAAGCCGTCGCCGCCAAAATGCCAAGAATCACAATGACCACGACTAATTCGATGAGGGTAAAGCCTTGGTTTCTTATCTTCATATTAGGTAATCCTATTTGGTCTATTATTATCTCAGGCATAAAATACGGTTTTTATGAGCTATTTTTTGATTTGGTCTATTAACGTTTTAAACACAGCTAACACTCTGTGTCCACAATTGACACCACTGGGAAGGTAGTAGCATCGGAAGAGTTGCCACTAATGTTGTAGATGACTTTGCAGTTAGTTGGATTGGGTGCGCCATCTTTCGTAAACACCGCATTACCAGAACCACTGTCATACGGTAATAAGGTAAAGCCTGTGTAATCCACCCAACCTGCAATCCCTTGATTACCTGCCCATGCCACAGGCCAGTTGTAGCTGAAATAATATGTTGTCCCGTTGTGCACCAAGCGGTTACGTGTCCCCGCCCCATTCGCCCATTCCCCACCGCAAGTTGTTGGACTCATTACACATTTGCCTTGCGCCAAACGGGCGGCTGCCTCTAATGTACCTTTCAAGGCATTCAGACTTCCAATCCGCGCATCTTTTCCAAGATCAACAAACTTCGGCAACGCGGTTGCTGCCAGAATGCCAAGAATCACAATGACCACGACTAATTCGATGAGGGTGAAGCCTTTGGTAGTGAATTTCATGTTTAACATCCAGTAGTCTTGCTGCTAATTACGGGAGGGCTACCAGCTGTTTCTGGAGGCGCGTAGAAGACATAGCAATCATTGGGTGTGGTCGCACCATCTTTACGCCAAATTTTTTCAACGCCAGTACGTGTAAAACCTGTGAAATCAACCAAGGCTGGCATACCACCACCAACAGGGGTGTGGTCGTGCCAAGGATAGCCATATTGCAATTGATGTGTAACGCCATTAATTACGACGCTGTTTCCTGTACTTTGGATAGCTGGAGAAGAAGATGCCCAATATGGCACGCTAGGGCTACAGGTACTTGTTGCAGCAGCGCATTTGCTAAACACCAAAGTGGCAGCAGAGCGCATAGCTCCTTCTGCAGATAAAACAGCCGCCACCCGTGCATCTTTTCCAAGATCAACAAATTTCGGCAATGCCGTCGCCGCCAAAATGCCAAGAATGACGATGACAACGACTAATTCGATGAGGGTGAAGCCTTTGTTAGAGGACGAGAAAGGTTTCATTTTTTGCTCCTAACAATCACTAGTTACTGTTTCTATTTTTGGACGTTGCCCTAACTTGCCAGTTGCGACTTCGGTATAAATTATTTTGCATTTCTCAGGGTCTTTTGCTCCTTCTTTGCGAAACTCAGCAATGCTTGGTGTAAGGTCAACTACAACGAATCCATCGACTGTTACCCAATCTTGAATCCCAAAATAACCGTTTGTGCTAACACGAGATCGTCCAGTTGGGTAACCATTAAACATATAGCCAACCGCTCCTGTTGGAGATGTAATTGTTGTACCTATTGCTGGACTTGCTACAACGCAACCAGCTGTAGTCACACACTTGGAATAAGCGAATTCAGCCCCCGCCAACATAGCTCCAGCCGTATTTTCAACCACCTTGGTTCGCGCATCCTTGCCGAGATCAACAAATTTCGGCAATGCCGTCGCCGCCAAAATGCCAAGGATGACAATGACCACGACTAATTCGATGAGGGTGAAGCCTTTGTTTGGGTGTTTCATGGTTTGACCCTAAAAATTAGCAACCGCTTGATTCAATGGATACAACAGGTTTAACAGTCGCTTCTGTAGAGCTAACACTGCCTGAAATGTTGTACACCACCTTACACATCTCAGGTGTTGGCGCACCATCTTTGGTAAAAACGGCATCACCAGAGGCATTAACATAAGGCTGGAGCGTAAATCCTGTGTAATCCACCCAGCCTGCAATTCCTTGATTGCCAAACCATGCCACAGGCCATGTGTACGAAAAATAATAATTATTTCCGTTATAACTTAATGTGTTACGTGTACTGGTGTAATTACCACCACAGGTTGTTGGGCTCATCACACATTTACCTTGTCCTAAGCGAGCCGCCGCTTCTAATGTACCTTTCAAGGCATTCAGGCTTCCAACCCGCGCATCCTTCCCCAGATCAACAAACTTCGGCAATGCCGTTGCCGCCAAAATACCAAGAATGACAATGACGACGACGAGTTCAATGAGGGTGAAGCCTTTGTTCAACGCTCTCATTTTTTGTCTCCTATGACTAGCAACCATCTGTCTTGGTGGTAATTGCAGGCTCTTCCCCTGCTGCATTGGGTTTGACATAAGAGACGTAGCACAGGCTAGGATCAGGTGCACCATCTTTGCGCCAAATACCGCTACCTACGCCACCATGGGTAAATCCCGTGAAATCGACCAAAGCGGGTAAACCACCGCCAATGGGTGTGGCATCCGACCAAGGATAGCCATACTGCAATTGATGGGTTACGCCATTGATGACCACACTATTGCCCGTGCTCTGCACCCCAACTGAAGCCCAATATGGCACGCCAACACTGCATGTCGCACTAGAAGCCAAGCATTTGCTGTACACCAATTTCAATGTTGAATGAATCGCCCCTTCAACAGCCTTCACACTTGCCTTCCGCGCATCACTTCCCAAGTCGACAAACTTCGGCAATGCCGTCGCCGCCAAAATGCCAAGAATGACGATAACAACAACTAATTCGATGAGGGTAAAACCTTTGTTTAATTGCTTCATGATAGAACTCCTATTTGGTCTATTCTGTATAGACATTGGCTAACAAGCCTTATTCAGCAATTTTTAATTTGGTCTAGCATTTATCTAATACGATCGTAATCGTTGGTTGCTTGCCCGCTCCAGCGGGTTCTCTGTAGATCACTTTGCATTGATTCGGGTCTTCTGCCCCGTCTTTCATAATGTCTGCGGTACTTGCTGAGTAGTCATTGATCGTAAAGCCAGAGGTATCCACCCAATCTTTAATGCCAAAATAGCCAGGTAAGCGCGATTGCCCAGTGGGGTAACCATAGTGGAAATAACCGATAGCTCCTGTGGGTGAAGTAATCGGCCCACCGCCAGCACCACCACTGCCATTGTCATTACAATTTCCAGATGTTTGGCACTTCATATGCGCCAGTTCAGCTGCCGCTTTAATTGCACCAGCAAGATTATTCACCGCTGCAATTCGCGCATCTTTCCCAAGATCAACAAACTTCGGTAATGCGGTTGCCGCCAAAATGCCGAGGATGACAATGACGACGACTAATTCGATGAGGGTAAAGCCTTTGTTAGTATTTGTTGTGCGTCTCATGGTTTGCTCCTGAATAAAAAAGTTAGCAGCCACGTTCATCAATGCTGATCGTCATTGTTGTATTCGCCAACTTATATATGACTCTACATTTATCTGGTTCAGGTGCTCCATCCTTCGTGAAAATAGCCTCTCCAGAGCTATCAACATAGGCGAGACGTGTAAAACCTGTGGCATCTACTAAATCACCAATTCCCTTATCTCCACGATTCCAAGCGTTCTCCCATGCGATTGGATTTCCGTAATGGAAACGATAGGTCAATCCATTGCGTATCGCATAATTTCCTGTTGTATAAGACATCAGACCCGCTTGACCACTTGTAGAACAAGTGTCTGTTGCAAGTAAGCACATTGCACGTCCCTCACGAGCCGCAGTTTCTAGTGCTGCTTTCAAGCCATTTAATGCCGCAATCCGCGCATCCTTGCCCAAATCAACAAACTTCGGCAATGCTGTCGCCGCCAAAATCCCAAGAATGACAATAACCACCACTAGTTCAATTAAAGTAAAGCCTTTGTTTTTCATAGCAAAATACCGCTTTCTAACGAATTCGATAGATTTTGCAAACCCACAATCAGCAAAGCTAGTAATTTTGTGTTTCAAAAACGCAAAAACCCCACTGCCTTGTAAGCATGTGGTTATATTTAGGAAAAACTGGAATTAGTTGGCACGCTGATTAACCCGCATTTTTTGCGCAATCATCCGCTCGCACCGCCTTTAATCACAAGACCAAATACAAAAATAGCCACTTAGTTAAGTGGCTATTCGTTTGTTTAAAAACAGACCAAATTAGGTTTTGCTGCGATACCCCAACGCACGGGAAATCTGATCTGCGGTGGCTTTCACTTGTTCCACCCAAGCGGGTTGATGGCGGTCGGTGGGGGCGGAGACGGAGAGGCCAGCGACGAGGCGGCCTTCGTCGTCGCGGATGGGTGCGGCAACACAACGTAAGCCAATTTCGGCTTCTTCGTTGTCAAACGCTACATCATGACGGCGGATTTTATCTAACTCTTTTTCTAAGCCCGCTAAGGTAGTGAAGGAGTGTGGCGTTTTGCCGGGGAGATTGGTGCGCCGTGCATAGGCTTTCACTTCGTCGGCGGTATCGCGGGCTAAGAATAATTTGCCAACCGAGGTTAAATGCAGCGGTGCACGCCCCCCGACCAAATACACCACCCGCACCAACGAACGTACCGAGGAAGTGCGTTCGACATAGACGATTTCATCGTCGTTGCGAATCCCTAAATTGACGCTTTCGCCCAGTTGTTCTTGCAAAGCTTGCATAAAGGGTAAGGCGACTTCGCGGATGTTGATCCGCGATTTGACCAAATTGCCCAGTTCTAACAGGCGAATACCAAGGCGGTAATTGCCCGCGTCTTGACGTTCGACAAAGCGCGACGCAGTGAGCGCGGCAAGGATGCGGTGCGCGGTGGAGGGGTGAAGGTCGGTTTCTTGTGCCAAGAGTTTGAGACTGACTGGCTCAGGGTGGGCAGCGAGTGCATCTAATAAGGACATCATCCGTTCGATGACTTGAATGGAGTTCTTAGGGGCTTCTTGATTGGCCACGTTCTTGCCTTTCTGCTTCCGTTCAGAGCGAGTTGGTACTAGCATTGAGCACTTTGCCGCATTGTGCGGCGCAATATTTTAGCACTGACTGCAAAAACGCATGGCTCAGTGTCTCGTTCGTCGGTGATTTGGAGAATTTCCCGCATGTTTTCAAGCAGTGATGAAGCCCCCGCCTTGCCAATGTGGATTAATGGTCGGGCATTTTTGACCATGACCAAGGATTTTTATAACGTTGTCCAAGCCAATACAGGCAAAGCCTTACGCCGTGTGCCGTTGTGTGGGGCACATGAAGTGGCAATTGCTGTTGGTGCGAGTGCGCAAGCGTTAGCGGATTGGGTAAATAAGCCCTTGGTTAGTCGGATACAAATTTTGACCGATGCAGCCGCGATTCTGGCGCAACCGCGTTACACCCAGCATTTTTGCCAAATCCTGATGGATGAAACGGGAATGGATAAAGGTGCGGCAGAAATGGAAGTAGCCTACACCTTAGACACGCTGCGCCAACCCAAAGATTTAGGTAATAGCAAAAATAGTAAAGAAAACATCTTGGGCTTAGTCACCGATGCCACACAAGCCCTCGCCGCACCCGCCGCCCTGATTGCCCGTGCGTGTGCTGCTGGATGTACCGCAGTGCTTAAGCCTAGCCCCCGCGCTCCTTCGGCGGCGTTTGCCTTAGTCGAATTATGTAGCCGCGCTGGCTTGCCGGGTGGGGTGTTAAATCTGGTGCAAGGGGACGATGCGGCTTTGTTAGCCTTGGCAGAACACCCACAAATTGCGGGTTTGTTGATTCAAGGTAAAGGCGAATGGTGCGAACAAGTACAAAGCATCGCCGCAAAAGCTGGGAAACCTTGCCAAGCGGATAGTGTCCCACCCCCCACGTTGTCCTGACATGTCGGACGTTTTATCCCAACCTTGTTAGTATTGATACATCATGAGCCAGCCTGACCTGTCGCGCCTAAAGATCGACCGTTCGCCACAAGCGAATACCGCCTCTGCTAATGCTTTGCATCACCGTCCCAGCGTCTGGCGACGGTGGCAGACGTGGGCATGGGGGGGCGTTGGGCTGCTCGTGGTGTTGGGGAGTGTGCTTGCCGCCCGCTCTGGGGCGGTGACGGTGGAAGTAGCAACGGTGAGTACGGCCTACCCGTATCAAGCGGTGAGTTTGCTCAACGCCAGCGGTTATGTCGTGGCGCAGCGCAAAGCCTCCGTCGCCTCCAAAGCCACAGGTCGCTTGGAGTGGTTAGGCGTGGTCGAGGGTAGCCAAGTTAAACAAGGCGAGGTGATTGCGCGTTTAGAAAGCCGCGATGTCCGGGCGACCGCCGAGCAAGCCGAAGCCAATATTGCCGTTGCCAAAGCCAATGTCGGACAAAGTGAAGCGGAATTACGCGATGCCGAGGCTAACTATCGACGTACTCAAGAATTAGTGCAAAAGCAGTTTGTTTCTGCCGCTAATTTAGATGCAGCGCGGGCGCGTTTGGATCGAGCGAAAGCCAATGTGCAAAGCAGCAAAGCCGCTGTCCTAGCGGCGCAAGCCAATGCCCGTGCTGCCGAAGTCAATGCCGAACATACGGTGATTCGCGCCCCATTTGATGGGGTAGTTCTGACCAAAAATGCCAACGTTGGCGACACCATCACCCCGTTCTCTTCCGCCTTAGATACCAAAGGCGCGGTGGTTACCTTGGCGGATATGTCGACCTTAGAGGTTGAGGC
Organism: uncultured Rhodocyclaceae bacterium; assembly: GCA_964578025.1. Taxonomy (GTDB): domain Bacteria; phylum Pseudomonadota; class Gammaproteobacteria; order Burkholderiales; family Rhodocyclaceae; genus CAZOBT01. Next base: position 7,029 of record CAZOBT010000077.1, read on the forward strand.
CGATGTCTCGGAAGCCAATTTAGGCAAAATCAAGCTGGGGCAGCCTTGCGAGATTCAACTGGATGCCTTCCCTGAGCAACGCTTTCGTGGCGAGGTCAGTCGTATTGTGCCAACGGTCGATCGCGCTAAAGCCAGTGTCATGACTAAGGTACGTTTTGTAGAGCGTGATTCGCCGCTTGGCGCACGTATCCTGCCAGAAATGAGTGCCAAGGTGGCTTTCCTCCCCCAAGCCATGCCCGACAATGCCCGCCAACCTTTAACCGTGTTAAACCCCAAAACCGTGGTGGAGCAATCTGGCACAGCCAGCGTGTTTATCGTCCAAGCCGTGCAAGGTGAAGCTGACAAGTTGCAGGCAGTACGGCAAAACGTGCAATTGGGTGAAATGCTAGGGGACAACCGCATTGTTATGGGTCTGAAAGCCGGAACCAAATTGGTATTGAATCCCCCTGCCAATTTGCGTGATGGCGCGACCTTAAAGTTGCAACAAAAATGAGCATGAATGCAACGCTTGACCTTAATCGCTGCGCAATCACCGCCGCTGCGCCACCCTTGGTACGTTTGCATAATTTAAGCAAAAGCTATCAACGCGGGGCGCAAATTGTCCCGGTGTTACGCAATATCAGCTTTGACATTGCGGCGGGTGAATATTTAGCCCTGATGGGGCCGTCTGGCTCAGGCAAAAGCACTTTGCTCAATTTGATCGCGGGCATTGATCGCCCGAATAGTGGGGTGTTAGAAGTCGCAGGCATCGACATCAATACCCTGAGTGAAGCCGAGCTTGCCGATTGGCGGGCAGCAAATATTGGTTTTATCTTCCAGTTTTATAACTTAATGCCAGTGTTATCGGCGGTGGAAAACGTGGAATTACCGTTGTATCTCACCCGTTTAAGTAAAGCCGAACGTCGTGAACGGGCTGAGTTAGCCTTAAGCATGGTCAATTTAGCCGACCGCATGACACATACACCGAATGAATTATCGGGTGGGCAACAACAACGGGTCGCGATTGCCCGTGCTTTAGTCACTGACCCTTTGTTGATTGTGGCTGACGAACCAACAGGCGACTTGGATCGTGAATCGGCGAACGATGTCTTAGCCCTGCTGGAGCAACTGAACCAGCAATTAGGCAAAACCATCATCATGGTCACGCACGACCAACGCGCCGCCAGCCATGCGCAAGCCATCATGCACCTTGAAAAAGGTGAATTGAGCTTGCGTGAGGAACAACGCTAACGTTTTCCTACGATTTATCTTATGCCTGTCTTACTTGATCTGTTTTTGCAATTCTTTCTTTTAGCCTTTGTGGCCTTTGGTGGCGCGTCGGCCTTATTACCGGAACTGCATCGCGTCGTAGTCGAAAACCGGCATTGGCTAGACGACACGACCTTTACCCAACTCTTTGCCATTGCCCAAGCCGCCCCTGGCCCGAATGTTTTAGTGGTGACGTTAATCGGCTGGGAAGTGGCAGGAGTCGGCGGGGCGTTAGCGGCAACCTTGGGGATGTGTTTGCCGATGAGTCTTTTGATTTTCTTGCTTTTTGGACATTGGGAACGTTTCCGTGATGCCCCCTGGCGGCAAGCGATTCAGCTTGGCGTTGCCCCGCTGGCAGTTGGTCTAGTGGCCTCAAGTGCCTTCCTGATTGCCCGTACAACAAGCCCTAACCTCACTGGCTGGCTATTGGTCTTAAGTGTGATCCTACTGCAATTACATACCCGGATTCACCCCCTATGGTTAATTGCCGGTGGCGCAATGTGTGGCGTTCTTGGTTTAGTTTGAAGCGCGCTTCCCCTTGTCCTTAGCTGTTTCGTCCCCATGTAGCAAATTTTGGAGGTGACTCATGGAGCAATATCACGGAACAACCATCCTTTCAGTGCGACGCGGCAAGCAAGTGGCGATGGGGGGCGATGGGCAAGTCACCTTGGGCAATATTGTGATTAAAGCCAGTGCGCGTAAGGTTCGGCGTTTATATCAAAACAAAATTTTGGCAGGGTTTGCGGGGGGAACGGCGGATGCCTTCACCTTGTTTGAACGGTTTGAGGCCAAATTAGAAAAGCACCAAGGCAATTTGGTACGTTCCGCCGTAGAACTTGCCAAAGATTGGCGTACCGACCGCATGTTGCGCCGTTTAGAGGCCATGTTGGTAGTGGCGGATAGCGAAGCGACCTTAATCATTACGGGGAATGGCGATGTGCTTGAACCCGAACAAGGCATTGGTGCGATTGGCTCAGGTGGGGCCTATGCGCAAAGTGCGGCGCGGGCGTTGTGGGAAAACACCGAATTAGCCCCGGCGGACATTGTGCGTAAATCCCTAGAAATCGCGGGCGATCTTTGTATCTATACCAATCGCAACTTCACCTTAGAAACCCTTGATTAGCCTAGCCTGCTGGCGATTTATTGACTGTAGACCAAATAACAGAGTCTTGCGCTAAATGAGCGCGGCAAACTTTATCTTCTACTCTTCTACTCTTCTACCTTCGAGTTTCCTTATGACACAAATGACACCGCAGGAAATTGTTCACGAATTGGACAAACACATTGTTGGGCAAAAAGAAGCCAAAAAAGCCGTGGCGATTGCCCTGCGTAACCGCTGGCGGCGGGCGCAAGTCGCTGATCCGCTGCGTCAAGAAATCACCCCGAAAAATATTCTAATGATTGGCCCAACCGGGGT
>CAZOBT010000078.1:0-1262 GCA_964578025.1 uncultured Rhodocyclaceae bacterium
TGTATTCGCCGCCCAGTCTTTGCCACGGTGCTGTCCTTGACCGTGATGCTGATCGGCTTGGTCTCGTACATGCGCCTTTCGGTGCGTGAATATCCGAAAATTGATGAACCTGTGGTGACGGTGGAAACCACCTATCGCGGGGCTTCGGCGGAAATTATTGAATCGCAAGTTTCCAAGATTTTGGAAGACTCGCTGGCGGGGATTGAGGGCGTGGATGTGATTACCTCCATTTCACGCCAAGAAAACAGCCAAATTTCGGTGCGTTTTAAGCTAGAACGGAATGCGGATTCTGCTGCTTCTGATGTGCGCGACCGTGTGTCGCGGGTGCGCGCCAAACTTCCGGCAGATATTGACGAGCCAGTGATTGCCAAGGTTGAGGCCGATGCCAATCCGATTATCTGGATTGCCTTTTCCTCGGATAAACATTCGGCCTTAGAAGTCACCGATGTTGCTAACCGTATTGTTAAACCGCGTTTGCAAACTTTACCCGGCGCAGCGGATGTGCGGATTTTCGGGGAGCGCAAATTTGCGATGCGTATCTGGCTTGATCCAGAGCGTTTGGTCGCCTACAAAATTACACCGCAAGAGGTGGAAGATGCCTTGCGTAAGCAAAACGTTGAAATCCCTGCTGGGCGGATTGAAAGTCGGCAACGCGAATTTAACGTCGTGGCAGAAACCGACTTAGCTACGCCAGAAGAGTTTGAAAACGTCATTGTTAAGCAAAGTAGCGACGCGAAAGGTGCGTATCCAGTGCGGGTTCGTGATTTAGGGCGGGTCGAAATTGGGGCGCAATCGGAACGTAGTACGGTACGTTTTAATGGCAAATCCGCGGTGGCCTTGGGCGTGATTAAACAATCGACGGCGAACCCCTTAGATTTATCAAAAGCCCTCCGTGCCGAATTGCCGAAAATCCTTAAAGATTTGCCAACCGGGATGCAGGCGAACTTTGCCTATGATTCCTCGATCTTTATTGATCGTTCGATTGATGCGGTATTCCATACGATTGGCGAAGCCATTATTTTGGTCTTGCTGATTATTTTCTTCTTCCTGCGTAACTTCCGCGCCACGCTGATCCCACTGGTCACCATTCCGGTGTCCTTGATTGGGGCGTTTGCCTTGATGTTTATGCTCGGTTTCACCATCAACACCCTCACCTTGCTTGCCTTGGTTTTGGCGATTGGGCTGGTGGTGGATGATGCGATTGTGGTCTTAGAAAACATCTTCCGCCATATTGAAGCCGGGATGCCGCGCACCCAAGCCGC
>CAZOBT010000078.1:1362-9570 GCA_964578025.1 uncultured Rhodocyclaceae bacterium
CAATCCTTGCAGAAACGCTGGATTGTCATGGCAGCGTTTGCGGTGGTTGCGATTAGTGGGGGGTTCTTATTCAAAACCTTGAAAAGCGAACTTGCGCCTGTTGAAGATCGTGGTGTGATTTGGGGGGTGTTCTTAGGGCCAGAAGGGGCGACCTTGGATTACACCGACAAATATGCGTCACAGATTGAAAATATTTATGCGCAAAACCCCTTGATTGAGCATTACTTTGTGGTCTCAGGCAACCCTACGGTCAGCCAAGGGATTTCGTTTGTTGGCTTAAAAGATTGGAATGAACGCACCGTGCGCTCGCCGGATATTGCCAAATCCTTATTCCCCAAATTTATGGGGATTCCCGGCGTAATGGCGTTCCCGATTACCCCCCCTTCCTTGGGGCAAAGCCCGCGTGAACGCCCGATTAACTTTGTGATTGTCACCAGTGCCGCGTATGACGATTTGCAAAAAGTCACTAATCAATTTTTAGGTGAATTGGCAAAGAATCCGGGGCTGCAAAACGTCGACACTGACCTTAAGCTGAATAAGCCACAACTGGCGGTGCAAATTGACCGTGACAAAGCCGCTGATTTGGGCGTACCGGTTGAAACGATTGGGCGCACCTTGGAAACCATGCTCGGTGGGCGGCAAGTCACCCGCTTTAAGCAGGATGGCGAGCAATATGATGTCTTAGTACAAGTCAGTAATGCCGAACGCACGACCCCCAGCGACATCAATAGCATTCAAGTGCGCACAAAAGATGGCAATATGATTTCTTTAGCCAACTTACTTAAGGTCGATGAAACGATTAGCCCGCGTGAGTTAAACCACTTTGGGCAACGCCGTGCGGTGACGATTACCGCCAACCTTGCGCCCGGTTATACGATGGGTGAAGCCCTGAACTTTATGGAAGGGGTTGCCAGCAAAGTATTACCTGCAAGTTATGCGGTGGATTACAACGGGCAATCCCGCGAATTCCGCGTCTCTTCCTCTTCCTTGGCCTTAACCTTTGTTCTGGCTTTAGCCTTTATTTATTTGGTGTTGGCGGCACAATTTGAAAGTTTCCGTGATCCTTTCATCATTATGCTGACTGTGCCGCTTTCCATGACTGGGGCTTTATTGGCACTATGGCTAACCGGCGGCACACTCAATGTGTATAGCCAAATTGGCTTAGTAACTCTGGTGGGCTTAATTACTAAACATGGGATTTTGATTGTGGAATTTGCCAATCAACTGCAAGAACAAGGGAAAGACTTGGTGCAGGCTGTGGCAGAGGCCGCCGAATTACGTTTACGCCCGATTTTGATGACGACCGGGGCAATGGTATTAGGCACGATTCCTTTGGCCTTAGCCAGCGGAGCAGGCGCAGAGTCCCGCCAGCAAATCGGTTGGGTGATTGTAGGTGGTTTGGTCTTAGGCACATTCTTTACTTTATTTGTTGTGCCAACCGTTTACACCTTATTTGCCGCGAAGAAACAACATTTAGGACAACTTGATTAAAGCAGCAGAATTGTAGGAACAACGACCAAGACAATGGATGACTTACGCTATCAACATTTGATTACGGAACTGGAATTACAAGCGCGTACCCAACCGCGTTGGTATCGTGGCAAAGTAATCGGCATAAGTGTCTTGCTCTATGTCTTGGTCGGCGGCTTATTATTGTTACAAACAAGCATTCTGCTGTTTGTTTTATCTGAGATTCCGCAAGCCAAAACCTTACTGCACAAAATCGGCTTAGCATTATTTTGTGTGCCAATTTTGTTTTTATTATGGTCATTTGGTCGAGCCGTATTTTTTCGGCAACAACCTAGCACAGGGATTCCCCTTACCGCTGCTACCGCTCCCGATCTGTTTCGCCTGCTCGAAAAAATCCGGCGCAAGCTAAACGCACCGAAATTAACGCAAGTTATCTTAAATCAGGAATTTAACGCCGGAATTCAACAGATTCCGCGCTGGGGGTTATTTGGTGGCTATCGCCATTACCTGATCTTAGGACTGCCCTTGTTGCAAGCTCTTCCCCCTGCGGAATTTATGGCAATTCTGGCGCACGAATATGCACACATTACACATGGTGATGGGAAATTTGATGGGTGGATTTATCGCCAACGCCATACATTTGCCGTGTTAATCGCACATGCTGAAACACCGCGGCATGAGGATTTATGGAATGGCAGCCTATTTTTTCTGCTGAATTTTTTTGCCCCGTATTACAACGCCATTACCTTTGTGTTATCGCGCCAACAAGAATACGAGGCGGATGCCTTAGCTGCACGTTTTGTTGGCAAGCAGGCAGTAAAGGATGCATTAATCCGCATTCATTTACTCGCACGTTGGTTAGATGAATGCTTTTGGCCTAAGCTTTATGCGCAAGCAGAACAACGCAGCGAACCCGCCTTTTTCCCACATCAAGCCCTCCCGACAGCCTTAAAAGCTGGGCAATGTGATTGGCAAAATCCGCGTTGGCTTAAAGTCGCATTAGATGAGGATTCTGATCTTTTAGATACCCACCCTTGCCTACGCGAACGTTTAGAGGCTCTTTCACGCAAGCATGGGCGACGACAAGACTTCCAAACACCTGAGTTAGTGCCAGTCAGTGCTGCCGAACAGTATTTAGGAGCGACTGCAAGTAAGTTAGGGCAAGAACTCGATGCAAATTGGTGGGAAGCCGTCGCCAGCGATTGGCAACAGCACAGCCGTGATCGCCAACGCGGTCGGGCACGGATGTATGAACTGGATAAACTTGACCCACGCAAAATGCAAGTGCATGAAGTGCAAGAATATGCTGTATTACTTATGCGTGATGCGCAGTTAGATAAAGCTCAACAACTTCTGGAGACTTTATTGCTGCGCCGTGATGGCAGCCATCTACCAATGCCAACCATGCTTTTTGGGCAATTGTTGTTACAACAAAACAATCCCAAAGGCATTAGTTACTTAGAGAAAGCATTAACCTTATCTCCCTCGCTCGGCGAAGAATGCCTTGCGAGTGGTCATGCTTGGTTACTGCGTTTTGAAGGTAAAGAAGCGGCGGAACGCTGGCGCAAAACAATATTACGGATTTTGCAAAACAGTACGCAGCCGCCGAGCCGCTTCTCACGTACCTAAGGTGACAGGATCACCTCTAAAAATAGACCAAATCAAAAATTAGCCAATAAGCCAGATTAAATCTACATTGTTGGCTAACAGACCAAATTTTATTTTTTGGCTCACAGCTCACCTACCCCCGTTCCTTCTTTAGCGTTATCCAAACCCAACTCTTGGATTTTGCGGGTGATGGTGTTGCGCCCGATGCCTAGCGCGTTGGCGGCTTCGATGCGTCGTCCGCCGGTGTGAGCGAGGGCACGGTTAATCAAAATGCCTTCAAATACTTGCGTTAATTGCTCGTGTACCTGACCGGGGGCGGTGGCTAAGAGGCGATCGACTTCTTGCGCTAAACCTTGTTCCCAATGTTGTGCAACTGGGGTGGCACTTTGGCTTTCACGTAATTCTGGCGGTAAATCCGGCACTTCCACCGTTTGCCCCGGAGCCATCACCGTCAGCCAATGGCACAGGTTCTCTAATTGGCGCACGTTGCCGGGAAAATCGACATTCGATAAAAAGCGCAAGGCCGCTTCGGAAATACGCTTACTTTCCACCCCCAGTTCTTGCGCACTTTTGTGCAAGAAATGCTTGGTTAGCAAGGGAATATCTTCGCGCCGTTCGCGTAAAGACGGCAGGCGGATGCGAATGACGTTGAGGCGGTGAAATAAATCCTCACGGAATTGCCCTTCTTTCACCCGTTGTTCCAAGTTTTGATGGGTCGCAGCAATCACCCGCACATTGGCTTTAATGGGTGCATGTCCACCAACGCGGTAAAAATGCCCATCTGACAACACCCGTAGCAAGCGGGTTTGTAATTCGGCAGGCATATCGCCGATTTCATCTAAAAACAGCGTGCCGCCTTCAGCTTGTTCAAAACGGCCTCGGCGTTGTGTTTGCGCCCCGGTAAATGCCCCTCGTTCATGCCCGAATAATTCAGATTCCAATAAATCTTTCGGAATCGCGGCGGTGTTAATCGCCACAAAGGCTTTTTCACTGCGTGGGCTATGTCGATGCAACGCACGGGCAACCAACTCTTTACCGCTACCCGATTCACCGGTAATCAGAACCGTAGCATGTGATAACGCTAACCGCCCAATCGCACGGAAGACCTCTTGCATCGCCGGAGCTTGCCCCAAAATCTCTGGAGTCAGGCTGACTTCTTCCTCCGCACCATCATGGTGCATACTTTCATCCATCGCCCGACGAATCAATTCGACGGCCTGATCGACATCGAAAGGCTTGGGCAAATACTCAAATGCCCCACCTTGGAAAGCCGCCACCGCGCTTTCTAAATCGGAATAGGCGGTCATGATAATCACGGGCAACTGCGGGTATTTAGCCTTCGCTAATTGCAGCAATTCCAAGCCAGACCGCCCCGGCATACGAATATCGGACATCAAAACCTGTGGGGCTTCGCCGCCTTTTTCTAAAACATCAATTGCCTCATTGGCCGAGGCGTAGCTCTTAAAGGGAATATTCTCACGGGTCAGGGTTTTTTCTAAGACCCAACGGATAGAACGGTCATCATCAACAATCCACACTGGTTTCATCGTCATTTTTCATTAGCGAATAAAGGTTGGCATTCCATAAGCAAGAGCTTTGCCAACCCCAAAACAGTGCAAATTTTTGGCTTTTTTGGTGTGACCCTGCTTTATTGCGCTTCTTCTAAGGGCAAGCGGATAAAAAAGCAGGTGCGACCGGGCTGACTTTGGCATTCGATCGTGCCGAGGTGCTGTTGCACAAAGCTTTGTGCAAGCGTCAAACCTAAGCCTGATCCACCTTCACGCCCCGACACTAAGGGGTAGAACATCCGTTCCCGAATATCTTCGGGAATACCGGGGCCATTGTCTTCGACTTGTACTTCCAAGGCCAAACGATACCGCCGTTTGACCAAGGTGACTTGCCGCACTACACGGGTACGCAAGGCAATTTCACCGCTGCCGTGCATCGCTTGCGCCGCATTCCGCGCAATGTTTAAAACCACTTGGATCAGTTGCTCGCGGTCGCCTACCAAGTCAGGCAAACTGGTGTCGTAATCACGGATTACCTTTAAGGTCTGTGGATACTCAGCGGTGAGCAGGCTGCGCACCCGTTCTAAAATTTCATGGATATTCACCGGCCCAGGCTGCATCGGACGATGTGGGGAAAGCAGGCGTTGCATCAAATCTTGCAGGCGATCGGCTTCCTTAATAATGACTTGTGTATATTCGCGCAGGCTGGGGTTATTTAATTCATGTTCCAACAACTGCGCCGCCCCACGAATCCCCCCCAGCGGATTTTTAATCTCATGCGCTAAGTTACGGATCAATTCACGGTTGGCCTGTTGTTGCTGTAATAAACGCTCTTCGCGGCTGGCTTTCAACTGTTGATCGATGGGCTGTAATTCCAAAAGCAAGCGTAATTCTGGCGTTTCTGGCACATGCAAGGGTGTCACGGTGCAGTTCAAATGCAGGGTTTCATCATCCATGCGCCGTACCTGAATATTTTGCCCGGTATAGCTCCAGTTGTTGTGAATCGCGTTATCTAATGCCTGCTGTAAGGTCTTAGAAAAATTCAGCAGGCTTTGCAAATTGCGCCCCAACAACCCGCGCCGACTTGCTGCCAGCAAATTCTCCGCTGCCCCATTAGCATAAGAGACCAACAGATTTTCATCTAAAGCAATGACGGCAGAAGAAAGTAATTCCAGACCACTAAAAACAGTTGTATTGGCAGGCATAAAGGGGCTTAACGTAGGTTCGATAACTCTTTGTTGATGGCTTGAATATTGCGCTCGTGTTGTGCGACGCGATCTTGGAAGGGCTGTATCCGCTCTAGGACTTTTTGATAATTCCGCTCATCGCCATTACGTATACTTTCTTGTTCCGCCAGTTCTTTTTTCGCTTTATCTAAATTGCGTTGTTCATTCGCTAATTCTTGCTCCAAGATACGTTGGCGGTCATTGTCTCGGCTGCGTTGTTCAGTATTGCTAACCCGAGGGAAGGAAGAATCGGTTGCCCCTGAGCTACGGCTGGCAGTGGCGGTACTGCTATTCGTGCGTACAGCTGGCGCAGGCATGCTAGAGGCTGGCCCCATGATGATGCGTTTACAGCCTTTACCATTCATATTGGAATAAGTAATGTGGTTTTCCTCATCGACACATTTAAAAACATCGGCATAAGCAAGGTTGGTGAGTGCTAATTGGGATAAGGCAAACAAGGCAACGACGCGACAACGAGAAACATAAGACATGATTGGTCAACTCCAAACAAAACATGTTCACAGGATAGAACATGGCCTGCTTTAGATGCAAAAAAGGACGGGAGTTTCCCGTCCTTTTTTCGCACTTAGCTACAAATTAGCAGCTGTAGTACAGGTCGAATTCCACTGGGTGAGTGGTCATACGAACACGGTTCACTTCTTCCATCTTCAGATCGATGTAAGAGTTGATCCAGTCTTCGGAGAACACGCCACCACGGGTCAAGAACTCGTGGTCAGCCTTCAATGCAGCCAGAGCCTCGTCCAAGCTGGCGCAAACGGTTGGGATCAATGCATCTTCTTCAGGAGGCAGATCGTACAGGTTCTTGTCAGCAGCATCACCGGGGTGAATCTTGTTCTGGATACCGTCCAAACCAGCCATCAACAGGGCAGCGAAGCACAAGTAGGGGTTGGCGATAGGATCAGGGAAGCGAGTTTCGATACGGCGAGCCTTGTCAGAAGCGACGAAGGGGATACGGATAGAAGCAGAGCGGTTCTTGGCAGAGTAAGCCAATTTCACAGGAGCTTCGTAGTGAGGAACCAAACGCTTGTAAGAGTTGGTGCCAGGGTTGGTGATGGCGTTCAATGCCTTAGCGTGCTTGATGATACCGCCGATGTAGTACAGCGCGGTTTCGGACAAGCCAGCGTAGCCGTTACCAGCAAACAGGTTCTTGCCATCTTTCCAGATGGACTGGTGAACGTGCATCCCAGAACCGTTGTCGCCAACGATAGGCTTAGGCATGAAGGTAGCGGTCTTACCGTACTGGTGAGCAACGTTGTGCACCACATACTTCAATTGTTGGGTTTGGTCAGCACGACGCACCAAGGTGTTGAACTTGGTACCGATTTCGTTTTGACCAGCAGTTGCCACTTCGTGGTGATGCACTTCAACTTCAACACCAACGGCTTCCAACACGTTACACATGGCAGCACGGATGTCGTTGAAGGAATCGACGGGAGGAACGGGGAAGTAACCACCCTTCACCATTGGACGGTGACCGGTGTTGCCACCCTCGAATTTTTCACCCGTTGCCCAAGCGGCTTCTTCAGAATTGATCTTAACGAAGGTGCCAGACATATCGGTCTTCCACTCAACAGAGTCGAAGATGAAGAATTCGGGTTCTGGGCCGAAGAAAGCGGTATCACCAATGCCAGAAGACTTCAAGTAAGCTTCAGCGCGTTTGGCAACAGAGCGAGGATCGCGGTCATAGCCTTTGCCATCGGCAGGCTCAACCACGTCACAGGTCAGCACCAAGGTGGTGTCTTCAAAGAAAGGATCGATGTAGGCAGTTGCAGGATCGGGCATCAGCAACATGTCAGAAGCTTGAATACCTTTCCAGCCAGCGATAGAAGAACCATCAAACGCATGGCCGTCTACGAATTTGTCTTCGTCAAACATTTTGACGGGTACACCAACGTGTTGCTCTTTACCACGGGTGTCGGTGAAACGGAAGTCAACGAAACGAACGTCGTTTTCTTCAACCATCTTCATTACGTCTGCGACAGTAGTCATGCGCAAAGTCTCCTAGGCTAATACCGGATTCAACCGGCGACGATTAAATTAAAACTCAAAATAATGCATACGGCTTTTAGCAAGCAAAGCCTGTGCCAACGCACTATTTTAAACAAGCTATTGTGCCATAAGCACATCGAGTTCTGCTGACCTAGCGCAAGAAAAAGCTTTTGCACCAAATTGGTGATTTGTTGAAAACAAATGCACTATTTTTGTGCAACTCTGTAATGCAGGTGAATACCTGCAAACAAAGGATGTTGCGCCAGCACTTGCCCGAGTTGACGTTGTGTCACCAATACTGCGTGGGGTTCAACACCTGCCGCCAAAGAGAAAAACACATCGGCTTCGACCTTGCCTGCCAAGTAATGCAAAACCACCCGTTCTGG
>CAZOBT010000079.1:0-9512 GCA_964578025.1 uncultured Rhodocyclaceae bacterium
CGTAATCCTCGCCCCGTGCGATTTGTCCAGCGTAGGCTTTGCAAGCGTTGTAGAGAATGCGTTGTTCAAAGCCATGCACGTTGAGCACTTGCATTTCAATAATGAAGTTGCGCCCCTGTGCATCCCGGACTTTCACATCCAAATACGTGTCCTTCATGCCACGAATTTTTGGGGCAAGGTAAGGATCAAGAATCTCCACCGCCTCAATGCGGTGTTTGCCCTCTAAGCCCAGTAGGGCATTGAGGAAGGAGATCAAAATATCGCCACTTTCGGCTGAACCAAAAATGCGCTTAAACGCAAAATCAGTTTTCGGATTTAAAAATCGCATCACAAATACTCCAAAAATATTTGGGGCAAAACCCACCACCCCCCGCCGTTGGCGTACCCCTCCAGAGGAGGGGAATGACAAACTACTCTTGACCATGCCGCTGTCGGGGCGAACTGATGTGTTCGCCCTTTTGCGTTTGAGGAAATTCAGGGCAGATACAACTTGACCACTACACCGGTCTGCCCCTACATTGCCTTAATTCCCCTCCTGTGGAGGGGTACGCCGCAGGCGGGGGGTGGTTGGGTTTTACCCTAAGCCCAACATCTGCCGCGCTTGCACTTCATCAACTCCAGAGGCTACTAAGCGTTGTAGGGCTTTTTCTAACCCGAGCTGCTCTCCTCCTTTTCTACCCACTTCACGACCAATCGCCTCACCCTCCGCCAATCCCTCCGCTAACCCCTCCGCCCGGCCTTCGGCTTTGCCTTCCGCCCGTCCCTCTGCCCGTCCCTCCGCCAATGCCTTAGTACGTGCCCCACGTTGGTCTTGGATGAAGATTTCGCGGCGTTCTTGGTCGTCGAGTTCTTCGGGGCTGAGTCCGGCTTTGTTGGCGATAGCAAAGGCGTGTTGGATGGCGGGTTCGTCGCTGAGGCTGGCAGGAACAGCACGTAAATCGCCACCGTGTTTGAGGAAGTACAACCAACGTTCCATCGTATTGCTGAGTTCGGCTTCGGGGCAGGTGAATTTGGGTAACTCCACAAACACCAGTTCCAAATCATCTGAATACACCGCCCCGTCATCGGCGCGGAGTTTGAAGCGATTGAGCAGCCCCGGTAGCTCCTCAAACATCACAAAATCGGTGATGGTAATGGCGATGACATCGGTGAGTAATTCGTAATCTTCACCCCGCGCAATTTGTCCGGCGTAGGCTTTGCAAGCATTGTAGAGAATGCGTTGTTCAAAACCGTGGACGTTGAGCACTTGCATTTCAATAATGAAATTGCGCCCCTGCGCATCCCGCACTTTCACATCCAAATACGTGTCTTTCATGCCACGAATTTTTGGGGCAAGGTAAGGATCAAGAATCTCCACCGCTTCAATCCGGTGTTTGCCCTCTAAGCCCAACAGGGCATTGAGGAAAGAAATCAAAATATCGCCACTTTCGGCTGAACCAAAAATGCGCTTAAACGCAAAATCAGTTTTCGGATTTAAAAATCGCATCACAAATACTCCAAAAATATTTGGGGCAAAACCCACCACCCCCCGCCGTTGGCGTACCCCTCCAGAGGAGGGGAATGACAAACTACTCTTGACCATGCCGCTGTCGGGGCGAACTGATGTGTTCGCCCTTTTGCGTTTGAGGAAATTCAGGGCAGATACAACTTGACCACTACACCGGTCTGCCCCTACATTGCCTTAATTCCCCTCCTGTGGAGGGGTACGCCGCAGGCGGGGGGTGGTTGGGTTTTACCCTAAGCCCAACATCTGTCGTGCTACCGCTTCGTCAATCCCAGAGGCCACTAGGCGTTGCAAGGCTTCTTGCAAGCCCGCTTCACGGCCTTTGGCTTCACCAATCGCTTCGCCCTCAGCTAGCCCCTCTTTCCACCCTTCTGATTTCGCCTTACTCAACGCCCCACGTTGATCTTGGATAAAGATGTGGCGGCGGATTTGCATATCCAATTCGTCAGGGCTTAATGCCGCTTCGTTCGCCCGTTCAAAGGCTTCGGGGAGCGTTCTTGGTTGTTGGAAACTTTCGGGGATATAACTTAAATCCCCCGCGTTTTGCACAAAGTAAATCCACTTTTCTTGCACCGTTTGCAGCTTGTCTAAAGGCACTTTGAATTTGGGTAGTTCGACAAAAACCAATTCCAACTCGCCACTGTATTCAGTCAAGGTTGTTGTTTCTAACAGCCTAAAGATGCTGTGATATTTGTCAAAATCAAACATCTTGAAACTGGTGAAGGTCAAGGCAATCACCGGGTTTAAGCCTTTGTATGCCTCACCTTTGGTGAGCTGCCCAGAATATTCCTTTGCGGCGTTATACAAAATACGCTTTTCAAAGCCCTCCACGTTGAGTACCTGCATTTCGATAATCACGCTTTTGCCATTCGCCAAGCGGGCGCGAACGTCAACAAAGGTGTCTTTCATCCCAGTAATCTTTGGGGCGAGGTAAGGATCAAGAATATCCAAGTCCGCCACAGCGTATTCACCCTCATAACCGAGAATGGCGTTCAAAAAGTCGATCAAAATCGGCTTCGATTCCTCTGCCCCAAAGACTCGTTTAAAGGCAAAATCGGTTTTTACGTCTAAAAATCGCATACAAATACTCCAAATAAGACCAAATTCAAAAAGTCTCAATAAACCTTTTCAAAGGCTATTTATTGAAAAATAGACTAAATAATTTAACATGCCATAAGTCTATTATTTTGACATAAATCGAACTAGGGGAGTAACTTAGGCTTTTAGGAGTTCTGCTTTCTCACCAAACCAGCGCTGCAAATGCTGTTCGGCCTCTTGGGGTAAAGTGCGTAGCACTTGGTCGGCAATGTGTTGTGCAGCGGCAATTAAAGGTGCGTCAGCGGTCAGGTCGGCATAGCGTAATAGGGGCACACCACTTTGCCGACTGCCAATAAATTCACCGGGGCCGCGTAGGTCTAAATCTTGGCGGGCGATTTCAAAACCGTCGTGATTTTCGTAAATGATCTTTAAGCGATCCCGCGCCATTGGCGACAAAGGCTTGGCGTAAAGCAGAATACATTGGCTTTCATATTGCCCGCGCCCTACCCGACCGCGCAGTTGGTGCAGTTGCGATAGGCCAAAACGTTCAGCATGTTCAATCACCATCAAACTCGCGTTTGGCACATCAACCCCAACTTCAATCACCGTAGTGGCAACAAGCACCTGCGTTGCGCCACTAATAAACGCCGCCATTACGGCTTGTTTTTCATCCGGCTTCATCCGTCCATGTACCAAACCAATCTGCAAATCTGGCAGTTCTGCGACTAGCGCGGCATGGGTATCGACGGCGGTTTCTAATTGCAGGGCTTCTGATTCTTCAATTAAGGGGCAGACCCAATACGCTTGCCGCCCACGCCGAATTTGCTCATGTAAAAAGCCGACGACTTCGGCGCGACGCTGTGCGTCAATCAGTTTGGTTTTAATTGGAGTGCGTCCCGGTGGCAGTTCGTCAATCACTGACACATCTAAATCGGCGTAATAACTCATGGCCAAGGTGCGCGGAATTGGCGTGGCGGACATCATCAGTTGATGCGGGTTATAGCCTTTTTGCCGCAAGGCCAAGCGTTGTTCCACACCAAAGCGATGTTGCTCATCAACAATACTTAAACCCAGTTTGGCGAAATTTACCTCGTCTTGAATTAAGGCATGTGTCCCCACCGCCAAGGCCGCGCCAGCCGCAATCTCTGCCGCAGCGGCTTTTTTTTGTTTACCTTTCAAACTCCCGGTGAGCCAAACCACGGGAATCTCCAGCGGTGCGAACCATGCTTGCAGTTTCAGGTAATGCTGTTCTGCCAGAATTTCGGTCGGTGCCATAAACGCGACTTGCCAGCCCGCCTCAATCGCTTGGCACGCCGCCAATGCTGCCACAATGGTTTTTCCGCTCCCAACATCCCCTTGGAGCAAGCGTTGCATGGGGCGTGTACTGATTAAATCCTGGCGAATTTCGCTCACCACACGCTGCTGGGCGGCGGTTAAGGAAAAGGGTAAACCCTGTTGTAACGCTGCTGCGAGCTTGCCCGTGCCATGCAGCGCGGGGGCGGCATGGGCTTGGCGGGCGGCATGGAGGCGGCGCAGTGAAAGCTGTTGCGCCAACACTTCATCAAACTTAACGCGCAACCATGCAGGGTGATTTTTGCTGTCTAAGGCCGCCAGCGATGTCCCTGCCGGGGGCGCGTGCAGAAAATGAATCGCGGCATGGAGACTCGCCCAATCCGATACACCTAAGGCTTGCGTCACAAAGTCACCCAATAACTCTGGCACGCTATAACTGGCTAATGCCCGTTTCACGAATTTTTGAATCGCCGATTGTGCCAAGCCCGCTGTTGTTGGGTAAATTGGGGTCAGTGTCGTCGCCAAGGGCGTATTCTCGGCAACCACTTGGCAACGTGGATGCACCATTTCTGCCCCAAAAAACCCCGCGCGTAATTCGCCAAACACCCGCACCCGTTGCCCAATCACCAACAGTTTTTGCAATTCGGGGTAGAAGGTAAAAAAGCGCAGGTGCAAGCTTTGCCCACTACTCACCTCTTGCACCACCGCCTGTAATTGACGTTTGGGCTGGGTCGTGACTTCTTGACTCAGTACCACCACCTCTAACAACACCGCTTCGCCATACGGAGCGCGGGCTAAAGAATGTAAGCGCGTTTCATCCTCGTAACGCAGCGGCAAATGCAAGAGCAAGTCAATGCGCCGCGTTAAACCAAGTTTGCTTAATTTCTTGGCTAACGCAGGACTGAGTTGCAACGGGGCAAGGAGTGGATCGGGCATGGCGGGACAAATAACGGGCTGAATAAGGTAACGACAGCTTAACTTCCTAAATGCAGGATGGCATCCATTTCGATTAACGCGCCACGCGGTAAGGCTGGCACTTGATAGGCCACCCGTGCTGGATAGGGTTCGGGGAAATAACGCACCATTGCTTCGTTGACCTTAGCAAAATGGGCTAAATCAGTCAGTAACACCGAAACCTTCACCGCATCGCCTAAACTGCCCCCAGCCGCTTCGGCGACGGCCTTCATATTGTCTAAAACGCGGTTAATTTGCGCGTCAATGCCCTCAACCAAGGTCATGCTTGCGGGGTCAAGGCCAATTTGCCCAGACAAATACACGGTGTTATCGACCCGCACCGCTTGGGAGTAAGTACCAATTGCGGCAGGGGCAAGGGGGGTAGAAATAATCGTGCGGCTCATTACACTCACCTTCTTCAACAAGAAAAGCCTGAAAGGTTAATCGAAATGAACCCAACGATCACGCAATTTGAAAAACTCCTAAACACCCCCCGCGACAATGCCTTGTTGCGCTTTAGTTTAGGCAATGCTTATTTGAAAGAAGGCGAGGCATTGCAAGCGATTCAGCACCTACAAAATGCCGTGGAACGCGACCCAAAATTTTCTGCCGCATGGAAAATCCTCGGCAAAGCCCAACAAGAAGCCGGGCAAGACGAAGCTGCGATTACCACCTATACCCAAGGCATCAGCGTCGCCGAAGCCAAAGGCGACCTTCAAGCCGCCAAGGAAATGCGGGTGTTTTTGAAGCGATTACAAAGCAAGTAGTGCGTTGAAATACATTCACTTGTCCTAAATCAAGACTAAGTTGTCTTTACTGCCCCCAACCCCGGAATTGCTGCCAGCGCGTTGGCATAGGTGATGGTAGCGATTTCGGTGACTGACAGGCCACGAAGTGCGGCGAGGCATTGCGCGATTCGCACTAATTCGGCGGGGGAGTTGCGTTGCCCCCCTAGCCAAGCAGGCGGAATGTCAGGACTATCGGTTTCTAAGAGGAGGCTATTTAACGGCAAGCTTGCTGCCAATTCACGGATACGGCGTGAACCAGGATAGGTCATTGCTCCACCAAAACCCAGCTTAAAGCCCAAGTTAATCAACATCTCCGCCTGTTGCCGACTACCGTTAAAGGCATGGGCAATGCCGCCCACCACCGGGTAACGCCGCAGATTTTTCAAAATCGCATCCACTGCCCGCCGCACATGCAGCACCACGGGTAAATGAAATTGCTGGGCGATTTTGATTTGGGCAATGAATAAGGCTTCTTGCTGCACCACATCTAGGCCGGGAACAAAGAAATCCAAGCCAATTTCACCCACGGCAACGGCTGGATGCGTATGCAAATAATCGGTTAATTGCTCTGCCGCTGTTGCCACACTCCCTGCCACACTCTGCACCGTATCAAGGTACAAGGGATGAATGCCATAGGCCGGATAGCAGCCTGCAAAATCCCGACACACCGCCGTAACCGCTGGGAAATTTGCCACACTCACCGCTGGAATCAGCAATTTCTCTACACCCACTGCCTGTGCGGTGGCATGGCAAGCCGCACGATCCGCAGCAAATTCTGCCGCATCTAAATGGCAGTGAGTGTCGATCAGCATGGGGATGCTACGATTTACTGCGCCCGTTCTTCTAACACCGCAATCGCAGGCAGGGTTTTGCCTTCGAGGAATTCCAAGAACGCACCGCCGCCAGTTGAAATATAACCAACGTCATCGGCAATATTGAATTTAGCAATCGCGGCTAAGGTGTCGCCGCCGCCCGCGATGGAGAAGGCTTCGGAGTGGGCGATGGCAGAAGAAAGCATTTTCGTACCACCTGCAAATTGCGGCAGTTCAAACACGCCCACGGGGCCGTTCCAGACGATCGTGCCTGCGTTGGCAATGATCTCTGCCAGCTTGGCCGCACTCTTGGGGCCAATGTCCAAAATGCGGTCATGTGCCGCGACATCATCGACAGAAATTTTGTTGGCGCGTGCCAAGGCCGAGACTTCATCGGCGACCACCACATCGGTAGGTAAGGGGACTTCTGCGCCACGTTCTTTCATGATGTCCATGATGGCGTGGGCTTCTTTGACCAAATCGGCTTCGGCTAAGGATTCACCAATGCGCTTGCCCGAGGCGAGTAAGAAGGTATTGGCAATGCCACCGCCGACGATCAATTGGTCAACCTTATCGGCTAAGGATTTGAGGATGGTCAGTTTGGAGGAAACTTTTGAACCGCCAACAATCGCGACTAAAGGACGAGCAGGGGCGTGCAAGGCTTTGGATAAAGCGTCAATTTCTGCGCCCATCAACATCCCGGCACAGGCCACAGGGGCGTATTTCGCCATGCCGTGTGTGGTGGCTTCGGCGCGGTGTGCCGTGCCAAACGCATCGTTGACATACACATCGCAAAGCTTGGCCATTTTTTGTGCCAATTCGTCGTTGTTTTTCTTTTCGCCTTTGTTCACGCGGCAGTTTTCTAACAACACAACTTCGCCCGCTTTGACTTCAAAACCGCCATCCACCCAGTTTTGGATCAAGCGCACGGGCACATGCAGCAACTGGCCTAAACGCACCGCCACGGGCATTAAGCTATCTTCGGGGGTGAGTTCCCCTTCGGTCGGACGACCAAGGTGCGATGTCACCATCACCGCCGCACCACGTTCCAAGCAGTATTTGATTGAAGGCAAGGAGGCACGAATCCGGGTGTCCTCGGTAATATTGCCCGCTTCGTCTTGCGGTACGTTTAAGTCAGCACGGATAAACACACGTTTGCCAGCGACATCTAATTCGTTGAGTTTCACGACTTTCATGTAGGGGTCTCCTAAAAAGAACAAAAGTGACTGCATTAAAACTAAAGGGCGATACCGTAAATTCCGTTACCGTTGCCAATGTCGCGCCCATTCCGTCGCCACATCGAGCATCCGATTCGCAAAGCCCCATTCGTTATCAAACCATAACAATAAATTGACCAGCCGCGTCCCACTCATGCGGGTTTGGCTGGCATCAATAATCACTGAATGCGCATCATGGTTAAAATCAATCGAGGCATGGGCTTCGGCAGAATAGGCCAAAAGACCAGCGAAGTGCTTACTTGCGCCATTAAGCAGGACAGTATTGATTTTTTCAACCGAAATATCCGATTTTAGCGTTAAGACCAAATCAATCGCCGAGACGTTTAAGGTCGGGACACGAATCGCTTTGGCGGCAACCCGGCCTTTTAATTGCGGCAAAAACCGCTCCACCCCCCGCGCTAAACCGGTGGAAACGGGAATAATGGACTGCATCGCCGAGCGGGTGCGGCGTAAATCGCTGTGGTGATAGCCATCAATCAAGGGCTGGTCGTTCATCACCGAATGCAGCGTGGTCAACAACACCTGTTCAATGCCAATCGCTTGGTCAAGCAAGGACAACACCGGGACAACCGCATTCGTGGTGCACGAGGCCGCCGAGACTAAACGCGCCGCCGCCGTTAATTCATGCTGATTTAGACCATAGACAATGGTGGCATCGACATCGCTGGCACTGTGTCCGGGGTGTGAGAGTAAAAGACGTTGGCACCCCGCCGCTAAAAAAGGCATTAAATCGGCGCGTTGGCTATATTGCCCAGAACATTCCACTAATAAATCAATACCTAAGGCTGCCCAATCGACTTCATTGGCGGAACGGCAATGGCTCACCTGCACGAATTGCCCATTGATTTCCAAGCCCCCGGCAACGGTGTTAAGCGCGCCGGGAAAACGTCCGTGGGTGGAGTCATAGCGGCTTAAATACGCCATGCTCGCTAAATCGGCAGGCTCGTTAATCGCCACCACTTGCAGTTGTTGTGCTACTGGGGATTCAAGCAAAGCGCGTAAAAAACATCGCCCAATTCGCCCATAACCATTGATCGCTAAACGCCAAGGACGCGACGGGGAACTAGGGGCAGGCGAAGGCAGCACGGCAGGCTCGCAAAAAACGAAAGGCGGGATTTTACTCTGCTTAGAGTAATTTCCCGCCGATTCAGCATGTTTTTGCGTTTTTGCGTTTTGGCCTCAATTAGGCTGGATTGTGCTCCGTTGCGTCATTGACATTCTGAGTGTTTACGACATCCGCATCTGGGACAACGTTAACCGTTGGTGAGGCAATTGGATCAAGCACGGGCAAAGGCTCATCATCGCCATGCCCTAACAAATCTTCCATATCACAGGCAATTTGCACCAACACAGCCTGTTGAGTTTGGTAATTGTTGCGCATGGTATCTAGCTCGTTGATCCGCCCTTCTAATGTATCTGTCGCTTGATGGATGCGTTTGATGCTTTCTAGACGGCGTTTGAGGTGCATTTGATGTTCACGCACTTGCGTTTCCATCGGCGACATAATCGCCTTTAACCAAACTTCTGCATCACGGTTAGCATGTTCAAACGCTAAACGCACTTGCGTCGTGATTTCGTCAAAGAATTTCTGGATGATGTGCCGCTTTTCCTGCGTCAACAGGCTAACCATCGTCACCAAGTGCGTGTTGCACCATGCCTCTAGGCGGTCAATTTCTTTTTCATAACGCAATAAAGAAAACGGCGTGGGGGGCGAATTCAGGACTAAGCCATGCTCTACTGTGAATTTCTTGTAGATGACTTCCATCATATTGAGAATTTCGCGGATTTCTGCATTAGAGCGGGCAAGATTTTCGCGAATTTGCCCAAAGAAGGTATCAATTGCTTCGGACAAACTCTTAGAGAAATTTGCACTACGCATGGCATC
>CAZOBT010000080.1:0-1434 GCA_964578025.1 uncultured Rhodocyclaceae bacterium
AAAACCCGTTACCCCGTCAACCGTCATGCTGATCCGCTTAAATGAACGGCATTGCCCGTAATGGGTGGTTTTTTGTTTTGTGGCAAGGTACTTGCCCAACTGATTTGAATCTATTTGGCAATCGCTTTCGCGGGTTTCTTCGCCCCTAAAACTGCCATCAAGATATTGCTACCAATAATCAGGAACATCCCTGCCCAAGCAGATAAAGGTAGGATTTCTTGCCAAATCAGGATACCGAACAGGCTGGCAAAGACCACGGTAACGTATTGCAAGTTGGCAACGATCAGGGTCTTACCGTTCTTGAAGGCTGAAGTCATACATACTTGCGCCAAGACACCAAAACCACCCATGCCCAAGATTAACCATACGCTATGCATATCTAAGCTATGGAAACCGCCCTCATACAGTGTCCACAACAAGCCATAGGCGGTGCAAGTGGCAGAGAAGTAATACACGGTGCGCCATTCGGGTTCGCCCAGCTCACCCAAGCGGCGGATATTCAAACCAACCACACCAAAGAGGAAACCGGCGATTAGGCCACATAACGCGCCTAACCATTGCTCACTGGCAAACACTGGGCGCACCAGCAACACCACGCCCACAAAACCAAGTACCAGCAAAGCGATACTCATCGGCTTTGCTGGCTCTTTGAACCAAAAGTACAAAATTGCCGCTAAAAACAAGGGAGCTGTGTAGTTCAAGGTAACTGCCGTTGCCAATGGCACCATGGCGATGGTGGAGAAATAAATCATCATCGCCAAGCCGCCAATCAAAGAACGGGAGGCATGGGCTTTCGCATGGGCGGTACGCAAATCTAAACCTTTGTAGCTAACAAAGGCTTGCATGACCAAGAGAGCAACAAGGCTGCGATAAAACACCGCTTCCGCTGTTCCGAATACCGCCACGCCAAGTTTGACAAACACTCCCATACACGCAAAGGAGAATCCAGCAAGAAGCATCCATAAAGAAGGTATTAGCGGCTTTTTCATAGTAAAGGTCCTATAGTTTTTGCCCGTGTTCACGGGTTGAGTGAAAACTAACTTTGGGAGCCCGCTCCATCGCTAATTCGAGGTTGTAACGATTTGGAGCAAGGTACACCAAATTACCATCAACGTCTTTTCCTAAACGCATAATGTTATCTTTCTCAAAATGACGTTTTGTTACCTCATCTGGGAAAGTCAACCAACGCGCTGTATAAATGTCAGAAGCTTCAAAAATGGCATCAACTTTATATTCGTTAAGCAAGCGTTGTGCGACAACTTCGAACTGCAATTGCCCCACCGCACCTAACAGCATCGCCCCCGTTCCAAGACTCTCGAAGACTTGGATTGCACCCTCCTCGCCCAATTCCTGCAAGCCTTTTTGCAATTGTTTCGATTTTAGTGGGTCTTTCAATCTAGCCATTCGGAATAGTTCAGGTGAGAAATAAGGAAT
>CAZOBT010000080.1:1534-9309 GCA_964578025.1 uncultured Rhodocyclaceae bacterium
GGCTGCACAAAACGCGTGTTTGCGTCACGTTCTTGCGGTGGAGGAGCCCAATTTGTTAATGCTTGTAAAATTTCTTGCACCCCAAAATTATTGATCCCAGAACCAAAAAAGACCGGGGTTTGCTTGGCGGCAAGGAAGTCATCCAAGCTAAAGGGATCACTTGCGCCTTGGATCAATTCGACATCGTGGCGAAGTTGCCCGACTTCTAAAGGGAATAGACGATCTAATTCGGGGTTGTCTAAGCCGCTAATCAGCTCCATTGCCTCAGTACGCCGCTCTTCACCGGGGGCAAAACGCAGCAATTGGTTATCCAAGAGGTGATACACGCCCCGGAAAGTTTTGCCCATGCCTAAAGGCCACGTAATCGGCGCACAGGCAATTTTGAGCACAGATTCGATTTCTTCGAGAATCTCAAATGGCTCGCGTACTTCACGGTCAAATTTATTCACAAAGGTAATAATCGGCGTATTACGCAAACGGCAAACTTCTAGCAGCTTGATCGTTTGTGCTTCCACCCCCTTGGCGGCATCAATCACCATCACTGCCGCATCCACAGCGGTTAGCACGCGGTAGGTATCTTCGGAAAAGTCCTCGTGCCCGGGGGTATCCAGCAAATTGATGGTGTGCCCTTCATACTCAAACTGCATCACCGAACTCGTCACAGAAATACCACGTTGCTTTTCCACTTCCATCCAGTCGGAAGTGGCGTGACGCGCACTTTTCCGCGCCTTCACCGTCCCCGCCATCTGAATTGCCCCACCGAACAGCAAGAGCTTTTCGGTTAAGGTCGTTTTCCCCGCATCCGGGTGAGAAATAATCGCAAAAGCGCGACGTTTCATTACGTCACGCACAATTTCGGGAGGGTAAGGCGTACTCATAGGTAATAACCTTCAACTTTCTAAACAAAAAATGTAGAAAAGCCCCGCCCGAAGGCGAGGCTTTGACGAGTTCTGCAACGCTTTAAGCGTCGATATTGCGAGCGTACAGCGCGTTGCTTTCGATGAAGTTACGCCGAGGTTCGACCAATTCACCCATGAGGGTCGTAAAGATTTGGTCTGCGCCAATCGCATCTTCAATATTCACTTTCAGCAAGCGGCGTACTGAGGGATCCATGGTGGTTTCCCACAGTTGGTCTGGATTCATTTCGCCTAAGCCCTTATAACGCTGTTTCGCAATGCCGCGCTCGACTTCGTTAAACAGCCACTTCATGGCTTGTGCAAAGGTTTTGATCGCGGCTTTTTTCTCGCCCCGCCGAATCACCGCGCCCGCCCCAAACAAGCCTGCCAACAAAGTGGCGGTTTTGCGTAACTGGGCGTAATCACCAGACAAGAGGAAATCGGCATGAATCAAACCAACTTTGACATTACCGTGGTGCATGCGCTCAATGCGTAATTGCCATTGCTCACGGCTTTCGTCGTAAGCGGCAAACAAACGCTTGGCAGGATCAATCAGTTTCGCCAGACGGGCGGCACACGCCGTCGCTGCGGCTTCGTCGCTTAATTGCAATTCTTCGTTGTGCTCCACGATGGCTTGCAAGACTTCGACATCCATCATGTGCGCCAACCGCTGCATCACCGCTTCTGCCAGTAAATGCTCGCGTGCCAGCTCTTCTAGCGTCGTCCCAAGGATTTCCTCACCGCCGCTTTGTGGTAGCAATGCCGCGTCTTGCAAGGCCATTTGCAGCAGGAATTGGTGGTACTCATGGTCATCCTTGAGGTAACGCTCCGTTTTGCCATGTTTGACCTTGTAGAGGGGTGGCTGGGCAATGTAGATATGCCCCCCTTCGACCAACTCGGGCATTTGCCGATAGAAGAAGGTTAACAACAGGGTGCGAATGTGTGCGCCATCCACGTCGGCATCGGTCATGATGATGATACGGTGATAACGCAGTTTTTCGGGCTTGTACTCGTCTTTACCAATTCCCGTGCCTAAAGCGGTAATCAACGTTACGATTTCTTGGCTAGAAATCAACTTGTCAAAACGCGCTTTCTCTACGTTAAGGATTTTGCCCTTCAAGGGCAGAATCGCTTGGAATTTACGATCTCGCCCTTGTTTGGCAGAACCACCAGCGGAGTCCCCCTCGACAAGGTAGAGTTCGCATTTTGCGGGGTCTTTTTCTTGGCAATCCGCCAATTTACCGGGCAAACCAACGCCATCTAATACGCCCTTACGCCGTGTCATTTCACGGGCTTTACGCGCCGCATCCCGCGCCCGTGCGGCTTCCACAATCTTGCCCGTAATCGTTTTGGCATCAATGGGGCGTTCTAACAAGAATTCGGCAAGCTTTGCCGCCACCACTTCTTCCACGGCAGGACGGGCTTCGGATGAAACCAATTTCATCTTGGTTTGTGAGGCAAATTTCGGGTCAGGCATTTTCACCGACAAGACACAGGCCAAGCCTTCGCGCATGTCGTCGCCAGTAATATCGACCTTGGCCTTCTTGGCGATTTCGTTTTCTTCGATGTACTTGTTAATCACCCGTGTCATTGCTGCCCGCAAGCCAGTTAAATGCGTCCCGCCATCGCTTTGGGGAATGTTGTTGGTAAAACACAGGACGTTTTCGGCATAGGAATCATTCCATTGCATCGCTACTTCAACGCTGATCGTGCCACCCGTTGGAATGTTTGATTCGCCCGTGGAATAAAATACATTGGGATGCAATACCGTTTTCGCACGGTTGATGTAATCAACAAAGCCTTTTACGCCGCCAGAAAAGGCGAAATTTTCTTCCTTACCGGTACGTTGATCGACTAAACGAATTTTTACACCATTGTTGAGGAAAGATAGCTCACGCAACCGCTTGGCTAAAATTTCGTAATGAAATTCAACCGTGCCGAAAATCGTTTCATCGGCAAGGAAATGTACTTCTGTGCCACGCTTTTCAGTCGTGCCAATCACCTTAAGGGGTGAAACTTCAACCCCGTTGTGGATTTCGATCTGACGATCAACCGCAACACCTTTGTTGAACTCAAGGAAATGTTTCTTACCATCGCGGCGAATTGTTAGGCGCAGCCATTTCGACAAGGCATTGACACAAGACACCCCGACCCCATGCAGCCCGCCAGACACCTTGTAAGAGTTCTGGTTGAATTTTCCGCCTGCGTGTAAGACACACATCACAATTTCCGCTGCCGAACGCTTAGGCTCGTGTTTATCGTCGAATTTAACGCCTGTGGGAATCCCTCGCCCGTTGTCGGTGACAGAAATCGAGTTATCAGCATGAATCGTCACGACAATATCGTCACAATGCCCAGCTAAGGCTTCGTCAATCGCGTTGTCCACGACTTCAAACACCATGTGATGCAACCCAGTACCATCCGAGGTATCACCGATATACATCCCCGGACGTTTGCGGACGGCTTCCAAACCCTCAAGTTGCTGGATGCTGTCCTCGTCATAATCGGCGGCGGCAACAGGGACTTCTGTGTGCATAGTTTCCTGACTCATTTTCTTCTTTCTACAATCAACGGCTTGGCTTACGGGTGTTCTGGCAATGTCAAACGATTTTAGATACGCATTGGCATGACTACATACTTAAAGTGTTCGTTATCAGGAATGCTAATCAGTGAGCTGCTATTGGCACTATTGAATTGCCATTTAATGTGTGTACAACTCAAATTGCTTAACACTTCTTGCAGATAAGTGATGTTAAAACCAATATCCAAGCTATCGCCTTGATAATCAATCTCTAATTCTTCTACCGCTTCTTCTTGCTCGGCGTTCGCTGCCAAGATGCGTAAGCAATTACGTTCAAGAATAACGCGTACCCCCCGAACTTTTTCGTTGGTCAAAATGGCGGCACGGCTTAGTGCGGCAGCTAAGACTTGACGCTCTACAACGAAGTCATTTTTTAGTTGGGTAGGAATAACCCGTTCGTAATCGGGGAATTTGCCGTCAATGACTTTCGTCACCAAGGTCACGGCACCAAAACGGAAAATGACTTGGTTATCCGCAAAGAAAATTTCTAAGGGATCATTGTTATCCGCTAACAAACGATTCAATTCCAATACCGCTTTACGGGGCAGAATCGCTTCATGGCGGGGTAAATCCGCTTCTAAGGCTAAGCTGCTATAGGCTAAACGATGCCCGTCCGTCGCCACTACACGCAACACATTACCTTCAACTAGTAACAACAAGCCATTGAGGTAGTAACGCACGTCTTGGCTAGCCATCGCATATTGGGTTTTGCCCAATAAATGCTTGAATTCCCCTTGCGTCAGGGTCAGGTGCGTTTGTGCTCCACTCGCTTCTGCCATACGAGGGAAATCTGCCGCTGGTAGAGTTTGTAGGCTAAAACGGCTTTTTCCGGCTTTGACGGCAAGACGCTTATCGTCCAAATCAAAGGTAATTTCCTGCCCTTCAGGCACAGCCCGCAAAATATCTTGCAACTTACGCGCATTCACGGTGAGTGCTGTTTGTTCTTGCCCTTCACTGACTGTCGTGTTGGTGGTGATTTGGATTTCAATATCCGAAGCCAGTACTTGTAGGGTTTCCCCTTGCTTCTCTAAAAGCACATTCGACAGAATGGGTAAGGTGTGACGACGTTCAACAATCCCTGCGACCATCTGTAAGGGGCTTAAAAGTGTGTCTTTCTGGGTTTTAAAAAGAATCATGATATATAAAGACTATTGAGAATATATAAAGGAAAACTCTGTGAGTAACTAAATTAAATCAATTTAGATCAATGAGTTAAGAGTGTTTTTTGGCAGTGTAATCTCTTCTGAGTAGCTTGTGGATTATTTCTGGATAAGTTTTCCACAGTTAAGAATTTGTGGGGTTATCCCCGTTTCCTTCACAAGTCATTCACAGGGTTATGCCCAGCCTAAATAAGCAGATATGTTGGCAGTTTACCCCTTAACAATTTGTGCCAAGATGGTGAGGTCATGGTTGATCTCGCTATCTTTTTGTTTGAGGTCTTCGATAGTACGTACCGCGTAAATTACTGTGGTGTGATCCCTGCCGCCAAACGCATTACCAATCACTGGGTAACTGTACTGAGTGATGATCTTGCACAACCACATGGCGATTTGGCGCGGGCGGGCAATGATACGGGTGCGTTTTTTCGACAACATGTCAGCAACTTTGATCTTGTAATAGTCGGCTACCGTTTTTTGAATGCTATCAATACTGACATTCCGCCCTGTATCAATAATGTCCTTTAAGGCTTCTTTCGCTAAATCAAGGGCAATTTCACGACCATGAAAGCGTGAATACGCCAGTACTTTTTTTAACGCCCCTTCTAGCTCGCGTACATTAGAACGCAAATGTTTGGCAATAAAAAAAGCCACTTCATCGTTTAACAATACCCGTTCAGCTTCGGCTTTCTTCTTCAGAATGGCGACCCGCATTTCGATTTCGGGCGGCTCAATTTGTACGGTGAGACCCCAGTCAAAGCGGGTGACTAAACGATCATCAAGGCCGTTGATGTCTTTTGGGTAGGTGTCACAGGAGATTACGATTTGCTTCTTGGCTTCAATTAGCGCGTTGAACACAAAGAAAAATTCTTCCTGTGAGCGAGTTTTGCCGTTAAAGAATTGCACGTCATCAATCAACAACACATCCAAAGAGCGATAGTAACGTTTTAAGGTATCAAACGATTTTTGCTGATAGGCGCGTACCACATCCGTGTAGTAATCCTCGGCATGTACATAACGTACTTGTTTTTCGGGATGGCTATGCACAACATGATTACCAATGGCATGGATTAAGTGAGTTTTACCTAAACCTGCGCCGCCATAAACGAATAGCGGGTTGTAACAACCACCTGGGGTTTCGGCAACTTGTTGCGCGGCAGCACGGGCAAGGTCGTTGGCTTTCCCTACCACAAGATTGTCAAAGGTAAAGGCGGGCAACAAACGTGTTTTTTCATAGCTATTGTCACTAACGCGGGCATGGCTGCGGCTAGAACGTTTCGGCGGTGGCGGTGTTGCCGCGATCAGGTGGCTGATATGTTGTTCAGGTGGTGCTGTAGTCTTAATAGGCTCAATTGGATCAAACGCAAAACCAAGACTGAGTTGCCCGGTGTGTTCCTCTTGCGGCAGATTGCTCGGCGCGTGTTCGTGCTTATGCTCTGCTTGTGCCATATTTACCAGATCACCTATAGTAGTTGGCGTGTTTGGCTCTTGTCGTTGGCGCAAGGTTGGACGTTTGCTGGTGCTAGCAGCCTCACCTTTTGGTTTGGTTGCGAGGGTGATGTGCACCGGGATTTCAAAATAATCTTGAGCGTAATTTTCGATTTGGCTCAAATAGCGATCACGCACCCATTTCAAAATAAAGCCATTCGGTGCGTACAGCGACAAACCCTGCTCTGGGGTGGCTTCGCCTTCCAGAATTAAGGGGCGAATCCATGTGTTGTATTGCTGTGGTGGTAGTTCTTGCGCAAAAAGCGCGAGACAAGCTTCCCAAAAGCTAGACATAGAATTTAAGTGTGAGTTTTGTGTATTAACAGGCGTTGATTTCTTATCCACTCTTTTATACAGGGTGGATTCTTTGTAAATCAACAAGATAGGAAGTTTTTAACAACAGCGAGTCCGTCTATTCTAAACCTTCTTCACAAAGTTATCCACAGCATGTTAGGAAGCACTAACTTGACATCTAATAAGGCAAAGAGGTTAAATCAAGAGTTTTGTACAGGTTAAGGATATAACACCATGAAACGCACGTATCAGCCTTCCGTTGTGCGCCGTAAGCGTACTCATGGCTTCTTGGTTCGTATGCGTACTGTTGGTGGCCGTAAGGTCATTGCAGCTCGTCGCGCCAAGGGTCGCCATCGTTTGAGCGTCTAATTTTTGGCGCAGCAACGACATGATGGGTTTGGTGTGACGTTTGGTTTCCCCAGATGCTATCGACTAACCAAAACGGATGAGTATTCATCCGTTTTTGGTTTTCGGCGGGCAATTCGTAGCCCCCATTTTTTTTTGCATTACTTACCCACGCAAACGGTGCGTGAACATGCCCGCTTGGGTGTGGTGATTGGTAAAAAACAGTTAAAACGAGCGGTACATCGCAATTTGGTCAAACGAATTGCGCGTGAAGTCTTTCGTTTAACGCGCCCAGAACTCCCCGCGCAGGATTTTGTTTTGCGTTTGGCGGTGAAGCTAAGCAAGCCGCAACGTGCTGTTGTACGCCAAGAAATGCTGGATTTGTTACAGCGTGCGAAGCGACAAGCGCAACGCCAACAAGGTATACCACGCCATACAGCAACACCAGAAAGGCAAGGTAAGTGAAGCAATTACTGATTGGCTTGATTCGGTTTTATCAATATGCCCTTAGTCCGTTTTTAGGGCGTAGCTGCCGTTTTTATCCATCTTGCTCACAATATACGTTGGAAGCCGTGCAAAAATACGGCTTTTTTCGTGGCGGCTGGCTCGGTTTAAAACGAATCGGTCGTTGCCATCCGTGGCATCCGGGTGGTTGTGATCCGGTGCCTTAATTATCCCTTTGGATAGGTTTTACATGGACTTTCGACGACTTATTCTTTTGTTAGTTTTTAGCTTTTCCCTGACGATGTTATGGGAAGCATGGCAAAAACATAACAATCCGCAAGCAATGCAGGCACAACAAGCCGCATTAAATGCAACCACGCCTACGCCTTCTAGCAATTTACAAACCGCCGTTACACCTACGCCCAGTGCTGGAACAACGGTGGGCGATACCAACACTGCCACGCTAGCAAAAGTGGTAACAGTGAGTACGGATTTGTTTAAGGCCGACATCTCAACTCAAGGGGGTGATGTTTCTCGCTTGGAGTTACTCAAACAGCGTGCGGCTGATTC
>CAZOBT010000081.1:0-9242 GCA_964578025.1 uncultured Rhodocyclaceae bacterium
TAGTTGTTTTCAGCATGTTTAGTCTCCAAATTTTTGATTAGATTTGGCTTGATGCGACATCAAGCGCGAGCCGTTAAAATCGCTAACGACTCAGCGACTAAACATTACCACGGCCTACATCAACACAATATCGTATTGCTCGGGGTTGTAGCTGGTTTCGGCTTGGAGGGAGACGGGTTTGCCGATGAAGTCGGAGAGCATGGCGATGGCTTGGGATTCTTCGTCGAGGAAGAGATCAATCACGGCGGCGCAGGCGAGGATGCGGTATTCCTTGGCGTTGAATTGGCGGGCTTCGCGTAGAAGTTCGCGCAGGATTTCATAGGCCACGGTACGCGCTGTTTTGACTTCACCGCGTCCGC
The DNA here is from genome assembly GCA_964578025.1 of uncultured Rhodocyclaceae bacterium. Taxonomy (GTDB): domain Bacteria; phylum Pseudomonadota; class Gammaproteobacteria; order Burkholderiales; family Rhodocyclaceae; genus CAZOBT01. The sequence goes on from CAZOBT010000081.1 coordinate 360, forward strand.
TACAAGTCGGGCAAGGATGGCACAGGACATGGGCTAAGGATTCGCGGGTGCGTTTGCGCGTCATTTCAACCAAGCCCAAGGCAGTGAAACCATTGACCGTCATGCGCGTGTGGTCACGCGCTAAGGCTTTTTGTAACTCGGCTAAGACAGAAGTTTTGTGTTCTTCATTTTCCATGTCGATGAAGTCCACAATGATGATCCCGCCAAGGTTACGCAGCCGCAGTTGCCGGGCGATGGCTTGCGCCGCTTCTAAGTTGGTTTTGAAAATCGTATCGTCAAAATTGCGCGAGCCAACAAAGCCGCCCGTGTTTACATCCACCGTGGTCATAGCCTCGGTTTGGTCAATGATGAGATAGCCGCCCGATTTCAAATCAACCCGTCGTGCCAAGGCTTTTTGAATTTCTTCTTCAACCCCATGTAATTCAAATAAGGGGCGTTCGCCACAGTAATGGGTTAACAAGGGTAAAACGGCTGGCGTATATTCGGCAGCAAAGGCTTGCAGCTTTTGGAAGTTCTCGCGGGAGTCGATCAAAATTGCACTGGTTTCGGGGTTAACGCAATCGCGCAAGACCCGTTCTGCCAGCGATAACTCTTGATAACGCAAACTGGGGGCAGCGGCAGAGCGCATGTTTTCACAGATGTCTTTCCAACGTTTGCGCAAATAGGCAATGTCCGCCCCTAACTCGACATCACTGGCATTTTCGGCTTGCGTGCGCACAATAAAGCCCCCCGGTTCGTCGGCGGGGATGAGGGTATGTAGCTTGTTGCGTAAGGCTTCGCGCCCCGCTTCGTCTTCAATGCGCTGCGAAATGCCAATATGTTTTTCTTGTGGCAAATACACCAACATCCGCCCGGCTAAACTCATTTGCGTGGTTAAACGCGCCCCTTTTGTCCCCATCGGGTCTTTTAACACTTGCACCAGTAAGCTTTGTCCTTCGGCAAGGATTTTTTCAATGGGGCGGCGTTCTTCTTCGCGTTCGCGTGGTTGCCAAATGTCAGCCACATGCAAAAAGGCGGTGCGTTCTAGGCCAATATCAATAAACGCAGATTGCATTCCCGGCAAGATACGCACGATCTTGCCAAGGTAAATATTGCCGACCAAGCCACGGCTGTTGGTGCGTTCGATCTGGACTTCTTGCACCACACCATAGTGCATGATGGCAACGCGGGTTTCTTGCGGAGTGAAATTGAGCAAAATTTGTTCAGGCATAGTCGTCTCTTCTGATCTTCTGTTTTTGTGGGGAATTTCTCGTAGTGTGATTAAGGCGCGATGCAGGAAACCTTTACAATCCGCCCCCGGTCTTACGACGCAATCTACGACGTAATTTTGTTTCTTAACTTCTTCCCCGGATTCTACCCCATGCAACGCCCTGAACTTCTCGCCCCCGCTGGTTCGCTTACCATGATGCGTACCGCTTTTGCCTTTGGTGCTGATGCCGTTTACGCTGGTCAGCCACGTTACTCCTTGCGGGTGCGTAATAATGAATTTGGTCATTTAGAAAATTTAGGGCTGGGCATTGCCGAAGCCCGTGCAGCGGGAAAACAATTTTACGTGGTCAGTAATATCTTCCCGCATAACGCCAAGATTCGTACTTATTTGGCGGATATGGCTCCGGTCATCGCCTTAAAACCTGATGCCTTAATCATGGCTGACCCCGGTTTAATCGACATGGTGCGCGAAAATTGGCCAGAGATGCCGGTACATCTTTCGGTGCAATCCAACACCGTGAACTGGGCGGCGGTGCGTTTTTGGAAAAAACTCGGCATTTCCCGCGTGATCTTGTCGCGTGAATTGTCTTTGGATGAAGTCGCCGAAATTCGCCAACAATGCCCCGACATGGAATTAGAAGTGTTTGTGCATGGAGCCTTATGTATTGCCTATTCTGGGCGGTGTTTGCTCTCTGGCTACTTTAACCACCGTGATCCCAACCAAGGCACTTGCACCAATTCCTGTCGCTGGGATTACAAAGTGCATCAGCCGCAAGACGGTGCGATGGCAGGAATGGCAGGCCAAGCCACGGGAGGATGTGGTTCAGGCAGTTTGCCTGCCGCGCAAGTGGTGAATTTTATGCAACGTGACGATAGCGAAATTCTGCTTGAAGAACGCCATCGTCCCGGTGAACTCATGCCGATTGAAGAAGACGAACACGGCACTTACATTATGAATTCCAAGGATTTACGCGCGATTGAGCATGTGCAGCGTTTGGTCGAAATTGGCGTGGATTCCTTAAAGATTGAAGGCCGTACCAAGAGTCCGTATTACGTGGCGCGTGCCAGTCAAGCGTATCGCCGTGCGATTGATGATGCCGTAGCAGGGCGGGGGTTTGATGCCACCTTACTGTCTGATTTAGATGGTTTGGCAAATCGTGGCTATACCGATGGTTTCTACCAACGCCATCATGATGCCGAGTACCAAAATTATTTAGAAGGCCATTCCAAGTCCGACCGCAATATCTATGTCGGCGATGCCACCACTTGGGATGCCAGCCGTGGCCTGATGCAAGTCGAGGTCAAAAACCGTTTTGAACTGGGCGACCGTGTGGAGGTATTGCACCCCAGCGGCAATCTCGATGTCACCATTACCCACATCGAAAACATGAACGGTGAACCCATGCCCGCCGCCCCCGGCAGTGGGCATCGTGTCTGGGTCAATTTGCCCGAACAGGTACAAGGCGCGTTTGTGGCGCGGTATCTGTAGTTTAGCGTTGTATTTGGTCTAAATAATAAAACCCCATTCCTAAATAAACAGGATATGGGGTTTTTATCTTTAATGCAGTTTGGTCTTGTAAAAACCAGTCTTATAAGCAGCGATGGTGCAAGCACCAAGTAAACACGTTACTTACCCGCGCCAGTTAGCTCAATATACCGCTTACGATCACGATCAAAGCGTTCTTTGACGCTATCTAGTTCACGCTTTCTTGCATCGAGTAAGCCAGTGCTTGTACGAATTTCTGAGTCGACATCGCGTAACGCGTTGTTTAACTCTTTTGGCGTGGGCTGACCAGCGGCTGTGATTTTCTGCTCAATCCCTTGGCGTTTATCTTTGGCCACTTTGAGTTGATCCTCAATCGGTTTGATCCGTTGATTGACCTGATCAATGCTGCGATCTCGCAATTTGTCCAAAAAATCAAGATTAGGATACGTATCTAACAACGCTTTGTCCTGACGACGTTGCATCCGTATCCGACTTTCTTCCTCAGAACGGCGTTGCTGTTCAGCTTGACGTTGTTGTCGTTGCTCGGGGGTTAATGCGGCATCATGTTCGCTCAGTGTGTTACCTGAACGGTCGACTTGGCGGTAAGACTTGCCCCGACATTGCACGGGCATGGTGTCGCCACAGACTTGGTGACCGTCAATCTTGCAGCATAACAAGCCATCGGCGAAGGCGGCTGTGCTGATCGCTGTACTACAAATAAGTCCAAGCGTGAGGTGCAGTAACAAGGGTTTAGGCCACACCATAGGTTTGGCGGTATTGTGCAACAGCGTCACGGTAGAGCGCGAATTCATCATGGTCTCCAATAAATTCCATTAAATCTTTCAAGGTAGCCACAGCAACGACGGGAATGCCATATTCGTTGGCAACTTCTTGGGTGGCGGAAAGATCGCCTACACCACGCTCCATCCGATCAAGGGCAATTAACACCCCGGCTGGCGTTGCACCCGCCGCCCGAATCAAGTTCACCGATTCACGCACCGACGTACCTGCGGAAATTACGTCGTCAATAATCAACACCCGGCCTTGCAAGGGAGCACCAATAATTGTGCCGCCTTCGCCGTGGTCTTTGGCTTCTTTGCGATTAAAGGCAAACGGCACATTGCGCCCACGTTGCGCCAAGGTTGTGGCTAAGGCACTCGCCAGAATGATGCCTTTATACGCAGGGCCAAACAGCATGTCGTAATTGAGTGCGCTGGCTTCCACTGCTTCCGCATAAAACTGCGATAGCTTGAGCAAAGACAAACCATCATTAAACAAACCTGCATTAAAGAAATAGGGCGATAACCGCCCTGCTTTCGTTTTAAATTCGCCAAAGCGTAATACCTGTTGTGCAACGGCAAATTCAATAAATTGATGACGAAAATTCATGCAAAAATCCTAGAGCGGTAAATTTCATAATGTGCATAAGGCAGTAACCTCGCAGCAACCTGCGCCTATGTTACGCATCCCCTTGCAGAAGCTCAATCCACAAGCTCTGGGGAAAAGCGCAATCTTTCGAGGTTTTTCATTCACTTATGGCAAACTCCACGCCTTTGTTTTGCCTAATTTATCCATGTTCCGTCTTGTTTCCGCCAATTTAAATGGCGTGCGTTCCGCCGCCAACAAGGGCTTTTTTTCTTGGTTAGAAAAACATCAAGCCGATATTGTTTGTGTCCAAGAATTAAAAGCGCAGGCTGCCGATTTAGCCAGTGATTTATTGAATCCGCCGGGGTATCTCGGCTTTTTCCATTACGCTGAAAAAAAGGGCTATTCCGGGGTTGGGATTTATACCCGTCGCCAACCGGATAAGGTCATTGTCGGCATGGGCGAACCCGAGTTTGACGCTGAGGGACGATTTTTACGCTTGGATTTTGCCACTCTCAGTGTGATTTCTTTATACGCGCCGTCTGGCTCCAGTTCGCCTGAACGCCAAGCTGCAAAATTTCGCTTTATGGCAGCCTTTTATCCACAACTGGCGGCAATGCGTGCCGAAGGGCGGGAGATTGTGATCTGTGGCGACTGGAATATTGCCCATCAAGAAATTGACCTAAAAAACTGGAAAGGCAATCTGAAAAACTCGGGTTTTCTACCTGAAGAGCGTGCCTGGATGGGGCAAATTCTGCGCGAATTGGGGTGGGTTGATGTCTACCGCCACTTGCATCCACACACTACCGAAGAGTGCTATACATGGTGGAGCAATCGCGGGCAGGCTTGGGCAAAAAATGTCGGATGGCGCATTGATTACCACCTTGCCACCCCCACCTTAGCTGCTACGGCGCAACATACTGGGGTGTATAAAACCGAACGTTTCAGCGACCATGCGCCGTTAACGGTTGATTACGACTTTCGCTTTGATTGATTTTGCCCCTGTTCCGGGCTACCCTTGACGGGTATGTATTTTTCTTGCTTTTTCTTAATCCTGTAAGGAATTTCTCATGTCTGAAACCGAATTGTCTGCAAGCAACAAAGAAAAACTCTTAGCCGATATGCGTGGCGTAATCGCGGATGCCGAAGAAATTCTGCGTGCCAGCGCGGGGGCGGCAGGGGATAAAGTTGGCGAAATGCGTCAGCGTATTGAAGTACGTTTGCGTGATGCCCGCGAGCGTTTGGTGGATGTTGAGGCTGTTTTGGTGGATAAAACCAAGGCCGCTGCTGCTGCTACCGATGATTTTGTGCAAGATCATCCATGGAAGGCTGTTGGCGTTGCCGCCGCTGTTGGCCTGGCCTTAGGTGTGTTGATTGGTCGTCGCTAAACCATCACACCATTAACTTAGGCAACAAAGAAAGGCAGAGCAAGGTATGGAGGCCAAAACCACCCAAACCACCAAGACCGTAAATCCTGGCGTGTTTGCTGGCGTTAAAAACGCGACAGCAACATTAGTTTTAATGTTGCGCACGCGCTTGGCTCTGCTTGCCAACGAGGTGGAGGAAGAAAAATACCGCTTACTCCGCCTTGTACTACTTGGCTTTGCCGCGACTTTCTTCTTGTTGCTTGGCGTGGTGCTTTTTGTGGTGTTCCTTGCCGCCGCCTTGTGGGAGCACCATCTGGCAGTGTTGGGGATTGCCAGTTTCCTATTTTTGGCGGGAGCGTTTTTTCTGCTCTACCAAATCGGGAGCAACAAAGCCCAGCCTTCCACCTTGTTTAAAGCCAGTTTGCATGAACTGGATCAAGATTTAGCCGTGTTAAAGCAAAGTTTGCAGCGTGATGCTGGCGGTAGCACGCTAAAGGACAAGGCCAATGCTTGAAAAACGGCTAGAACTCGCCATGCAGCGCGGGCGATTACAACAAGAAATCGCCCAACAACGCGCCACCTTAGGGCAAGACCTTACCCCAGTGGTCAACCTGCTGGGCAAAGGGGAATCCACCGTTAACGGGGTACGTTCCGTTAGCCGCTGGGTCAAACGCAACCCACTACCAATTTTTGCTGCCGCGACAATGTTTGCACTTGCGAAACCCGTAAGGGTATGGCGATGGGGCAAGCGCAGTTTGGTGATTTGGCGGGGCTGGAAGGCTATCAAAAGTAAAGTGGCCTTATTTCTGTAGGGTTTGTTCTGCTTCTCGCGCGACTTCTGCTTCTTGATGCCACGGGGCAACTTTAAACAGTAACAACATCCCCGGAATCGCTAAGGCGGCACAAAGTAGGAAAAAGCTATACCACCCTAAGCGTTCCACCAACCACCCGGCTGAGGCATTGATAAAAGTGCGCGGCACGGCAGCGAGGCTGGTAAATAAGGCAAATTGCGTGGCGGTATACGCGGGATGGGTGGCACGGGCGATAAAGGCAACAAAGGCTGCCGTGCCTAAACCAACACCGAGGGCTTCGACCCCAATCACTAAGGCCAAGGACAACCGTGCTGCCGCATCAATATCTAACTGTGTTCCGCGCCATGCCAGCCAAGCAAAGCCGAAAATAGAGACCAGTTGCACCACACCAAAGACCCATAAGGCACGGTTAATGCCCAATTTAATCATCCATAAACCGCCCAACATTGCCCCAATCACCGCAGGCCATAGCCCTGCATTTTTCGCAATCAAGCCAATATCGGTTTTGCTAAACCCCATGTCCAAATAAAACGGTGTCGCAAGGGCAGTACATAGGCTGTCGCCGAGTTTATAGAAGAAGATAAACAACAAAATCCACGCTGCATCTTGCCAACCACGGCGTTGCATAAACTCTTGAAAAGGCTCAACGACCGCTGCACGTAAGGTTTTGGGGACAACGGCTACATGCGGTTCACCCACCCGCCACACCATCAACATCCCCGGCAACATGAACAAGGCGGTAATCGCAAACACCCATGTCCACGGCAGTTGATCCGCCAAGATCAAGGATAAAGAACCGGGGACTAAGCCCGCGATACGGTAAGCGTTAACATGCACGGCATTGCCTAAACCAAGTTCTTGCTCACCTAAAATTTCGCGGCGGAAGGCATCAATCGCAATATCTAAGGTCGCCGATAAAAAGGCGACAATCCCTGCCAGCCATAAAATAGACCAAATTGAATTTTGCGGATTTAACTGCCCCAGTCCGGCGATAGCGAATAATAGACCAAACTGGGTAATCAACATCCAGCCCCGCCGTCGCCCTAGCCACGGCAAGGCATAGCGATCCAGCAAGGGAGCCCACAGGAATTTCCACGTATAGGGAAATTGGATCAGGGCAAAGAAGCCAATGGTTTTGAGATTCACCCCCTCGCTACGCAACCATGCAGGCAACAAGTTGAGCAACAGGTAAAGCGGCAAGCCAGAGGTAAAGCCAGTGAAGATACAAATCAACATCCGCCGCGTGAGCAGCGGGGCAAGCCAAGCAGGAGTCAAAGAAGCAGGCATAGGGCAGGATTCCAAAAGTCTGCCCGGATTGTAATCTGCTTGCCTAATCTGGGTTGTTTCAGATTGCTAACTGTGGCTTATGAGTCACTTTGCACAAAGGCTCAGGATGTCCAAAGTAAAAGCCTTCGCCCAATTCTGCGCCAGCGGCTAAGGCGTTTGCGGCATCGCTGGCACTTTCAATATGCAGAGCGACCACGGTTTTGCACCATGGGCGAAGTTGTTCGCGCAGTTGTGCGGTGAGTAGATTGACATCAATTTTGATAATGTCAGGATACACCCCGGCTAAACAGCTCGCATCTGGCAAATTTCGCCCTAAACCGCCAATGGCAATGCCATAACCGCGTTGGCGGAAATGTTCGACCCAGATGCGCAAACGGCGCACATCGGTGGCTTCGGGTTGGATTTCTAAGAAAATATCTTCAGGCGCAAGGCCGCAGCGTTTCAAAAAAGCCTCAAAGAGCAAATCATGGCGATAGGCTTCGGCGGCTAAATGTTCACGATGCACATTGAGATATAAATAACCACCTGCCTGTTGGTATTGCCCCAGAAAATTTAAGGTATGCAAACTGCGGCACAGGTAATCCAATTGCAGCATGAAGGGGGTGTCGAGGTAAGGGGAAAAAAATTCATCTGGGCTAATTTCTGAGCCTTGAGCATTATGCGCACGCAAATAAGCCTCATGCCCTAAGACAACGCGCCGTTGTAAATCAACAATCGGCTGGAACACGCTATCAATCGTGCAATTTCCTACCTTGGCATGAACGCGCTGGGCAGAGACGGCGTACATCTCGGCTGGTGTAAGATGCTCACGCGCTGCGGCGAGGTAGCTGGAATTAAAACGAGTTAACAGTTCAGGCAGTAACATAGTGCAGAAGGTTGTTATTGTGTATTTTGAATTTGCTCAGTTGCGACAAGCAATAGTCTGCAGTTTGCCAAACATTCGTGATACTTATTGTGTTTTTATTGTAATTTTCTGTTTTTTCCATTTTATGCATTTAAAAGAAAATCCCACTGGGCATATCAAGCATATTGTTTTTGATTTAGATGGAACCTTAATTGATTCTGCCCCAAGCATCTTGGCTGGGTTTGCAGCGGCTTTAGCAGAACATGGGATTTCCCCTGCCTTGCCCTTAAACGATACCCTGATTGGCCCCCCGCTTAAGGAAACGTTAAAGCGTTTAACTGGGCGAGATGAAGCAGAGCTGATTGAAGCATTGGCACAAGCCTTTAAAGCGCACTATGACACCAGCGGCTATCAAGCCAGCGCGGTGTATCCAGGGATTCCTGAACTATTACAGAGCTTACGAGCGCAAGGTTATACCCTGCATATTGCGACCAATAAACGTTTGCTACCCAC
>CAZOBT010000082.1:0-6469 GCA_964578025.1 uncultured Rhodocyclaceae bacterium
AAGGCGGCTTGGAATGCCTCGGAAGTGCGCCATGCGCGTTTTTGGCTTTGCGAAGAGACACGTAAGCGGCTTGTATTGCCGACCAACGCACTCTTAGGGCGACCGGTATCATCACGGTTGAGGTTAGAAGGGGGGTAATTGGTTAAAACGTGTAATTGAATAAAACGAGACATGGTAGAAACTCCAGAAATTAAAGGTTGAATCCGTTGTTTAATTACTTAGATGCGGTGATTTTTTCTTTACCTAACGTGTTGTCTTTATTGCTTCTTTTCCTCTGGCCAGTCATAGGCATAGGCCCAGTCTTTTTTGACCTTATCGCCCCAGTACAGCAAGCTTCGCGCAAAGTTGGCAATGTCAATGTCTTCACCCAGAAGGGGAACAACGCGGCGCATTCCGGCAAATAAACTTTCAGGATTTGGGGATTCCAATAAACGTAAGAAACGCAACTCACTCACGGTATTGCCTTCCCCCTTTTTGGCATTCATTGCCGCAATCGCGGTGCATTTGCCAGATTGCTGCCGCCCTTCACTGGTTGCCGTACCTTGCACATGCACTAAAACCCCTAAGGTCAAAGCAAGCTTGGAGGTACGTCGAGCAACTTGGATTTTTTCGGCCTCTGAGTCTGATAAACCCGCACAGATTTGCTGGTAAGCGCGATGGTAGGCGGGGCATAGCTCAATTGCCGTGAGGGAATGCGCACGGCGCAAGAGGGCGCGTTCAGCGCGTTGATTGGGTAGCCCACCCCACCACGCCAAGATATTGCCAATCAGTGATGATTGTTGCTCACTCATGCTTTTTTCTCCTTTCGCTTTTGCGATTCTTTCTTGGGTTTCTCGCTTTCTAAACCTAGGCTTAACCAAAGCTTTGAGTTATCGCCTAACATATTTCGCAAAGTTTTGTATGCCTCAGCAATACGTCGTGGTTTTTGCCGTTCAATTGGCCCAGCTCCCACAAACTCCTGCTCAAAAAGAGCATCTGCGGTTTCTTGTAAGACTTTGCGCCATGCCTTAAGGTGCTCGGTTTGCACCGGGTCGGTCTCTGCATTTGCTGCACTGAGTTGGGCAATAACTCGTTGTAACTCTTGATAAAACGCCGCTTCGGTACGACTCCAAAAAGCGGCATCGACCGCGCTAAAATCCCCTTTGGCATCAACGTCAAACCATGCTTCTTTCACTGCTTTACGTAGCACGCTAATCACCTGTTCGGCAGCATCAATTAAACGCCCAAGATGGATTTGAATAGCCCCTCTAGCATCCGTACTGCATTTTGCTAAGTCATATAAAGGCAGGGAGGATTCATACCAACACCTGGCTTTCATATTGTCCATGTCATAGCCAAATACCCACAGTCGCAGAGGGCTAGGAAGCTGTCGCCGTCGATTGGCAAAAGCGTAGGAAAGAATCGCAGCGGGTTTTTTGAGACTCTTCCCTTCCTGCTTACCCAATACCCAAGCCATCCAATGCCGATAGCCAAGACCACCGGGCTGGGGATGTAAGGGCAACCATTCCTCTTTATTTTGGTAATACGGGGACAAGGGATGTTGCCAAGGGCCTTTGTAATTCAGACCATAGTTACGAGTCACGTAGTGGGTAATAAGCTGTTCTGCCGCTTTGCCACACAATGAGCATATTCCCGGCGTTAATTCATCGGTTAATAAGCGAATGCGACGCGGCATGGCCCAAAAAATCTGGTCAGGATGCACCTGCATGGGTTGCGTTTCCCCCGTGACATTTTGGGTAAAGCTAATGTCGGCTAACCAAGGGAAACGGGCAGCGAGCTTGGTCTTTTCCGCATCACAATTGACCCTTGCTAAAAAATCCCGACGCGGTAAGACATTCAGCCAACAGTTTTGCCATAACGAACTTCCCGGTTCGGCTTGCAACAAGGTAGTTAACGGGCCGCCACCGCGCAAACCAGTACGGTGTCCAACGCCACCAGCGGGGGCATTCGTTTGTAAGGTAAATAAGGCCGTTGCCGCGCAATGCGGGCATAAGGCGTTGAGTTGCCCGCGCTTAATGAAATGGTCGCTGTTATTGCGTAAGGCATTGTCGCCCGGCATTTCAATGAACAAGGCAGAAATGGAGTTCGCTTCAACGCCCTCAGATGACAAACTGAAATCCTGCATAAAGCGTGTGCCATCGCCGAAAAATTCAAATGCCGCTGATACCGGGGAAAACCAAGTTTGCAACGCATCTGCATTTGGTGAGCTTTGTAAAAGCTTACGCCAAGTTCCTGCATCCTCAACTGGTGTTGTGCTCTGTAACAGACCAATTAAAAATTGTGCCAATGCGCCATTAAAGTCAGGCCTATCTGCATCCAAGACCAAAATATCTGGGTCGCTGATCTGTAACGGTGAAACCCAATCCCGCCGCCCATCCCGCCGCCGAATCGGAATCCAAGCTTCTGTCAGAAGGTTCATTTTTTCTTCCTATATAAAAAATAAGCACTAAACTGAATCAAACGATGGGCATACCCCAATCGGGTAAGAACGTGATGTAGTCATTCTAAGCCTGTGTTAACACCAGAGTCAACAAATTAAAGAACAGATAAACTTAGTTAATTTTCCATCAACCCAATAATAAAGAGGCTTTGTTGTTTTGTGTCAAAATTCGCCCGCCTTTTTGTTCCTTGTGGTCGTTGGGATGAACCGTTTATGTGTTCCTAATAGGCTCGTTCCCCACTTTTGTGGGGATTTTTCTTGTCTCCGCCAGCAAAAAGTTTTATTTTTGTATAACCTTTTGCTGGTTTGGAGTTAAAACAATGTTACATGCCTCTTTGCGCCGTTCTGGCGGCTCACTCATTATGACGATTCCGCAATCGTATGCCGAACAAAATCATCTTCATGCGGGCGATTCTCTGGCGTTAGAAATTGTTGGTGAAAGTTTGTTAGTTAAGCCAGCCCGTTCTCGCCCACGTTTAGCCGATTTATTAGCACAAACCCCAGAAGGTTTATGCCGTATTGATGGCTGGGACGAACAAGCAAGCCTTGGGAGTGAATGGTGATTCCTGAACGTGGCGACATCTTGCACCTAAATTTTGATCCCGCTTCTGGCAAGGAAATGTTAGGGCCACATTTTTGCCTTGTCGTTTCCCCAAAAGCATTTAATGCGCGTTTTCGCTTGGTAATGGTCTGTCCAATTTCGGGTGGGGCGGCGGAGGCAGCACGCAATAATGGTTTCTTAGTCTCACTGATGGGCTATGGTTTACGCACCGATGGCAATGTTCATACTCACCAGTTAAAAACCTTGGATTGGACAGCACGGAAAGCAAGTTTCGTTGAAAAAGTTCCAGCTGCCCTGATCCAAGAAGTCATCGATCGTTTACTTTCTGTCTTAGAAGACGAATAGCCTGATCGCTTAACACGCCATCGCTAAAGTTCAGTCCTTGACCTCAACTAAGCCTTGGCACGCATCGTATTGCCACGTTTTTGTTTTGCCATTGTTGCTCGTCGCTTGGGCTTGCCATACGTCATTCACCAAGGAAAAGGCAAGTAACACTAAATATTTCCCTTGGTGTGGCAAGGTTGCCTGCAAGGCGGTATAGGCCGTCGCTTGTGCTGGATTAGGTGGCAAAGCAGCATCAATTTGGCGGCTGGGAAGACGTAACGCACTGTTTTCCCAAGTTTCTTCCTTATGCCATAAATTTAACTGCCCCGCTTGCCAACGCGCCAACACGATTTCTTTAGTTGGTTCTCCCAGTCGGGATGGACTTTGTGCCTCCCCCCACCAGTTGCCATTCTCTCCCCGTTGATACCCCTGTTCACGGGGAAGTGTGTGTTGTTTAGCATAACTTAGCGCACTATATACCTGCCCCTCTGCTTCTGCCGCATGACGTTGTAGGCCATCAGGACAGACCGCCGATTCACTAAAGACATGTTCAATCCATTCGCGTGCCATGTCAGGTAGATGAATTTCACCCCGTTGCAACAGTTCAGCACTACGCCACAACTTGTCATGCTCGGGATAGACATTCGCTGCTTTGGGAAAACTGGCTTGAAACCAATTTTCAGCCGGATTTTCCGTCCATGTTGGCGCAAAGACATACAAGCAAGGCATGGGTCGCTCGTCGTTTGCCCCCGGCTCTTTCTTCGGATTTCCTGCTGCTGTACGGACATGCCGTTGTAAGCGGCCTGCACGCTGTAATAAACGGTCAATTGGCGCAAGATCCGTCAGCATGACATCCCAATCCGCATCTAAACTTTGTTCTGCGACTTGTGTGGCAATTACGATTTGCCTAGAGCGTTCCTCCCGCCCACTATTTTTACCAAATTTGTGCAGAATTGCTTTTTCTGTTGCCAGTCGATCTGCATAAGCAAAACGTGCATGAAACAAGGTAATTGCATCACTACCGTAGATTTTGACTAGGCATTGATAAGCCGTGAGGGCATCAAACACCGTGTTACGCAGCCAACACACACATTGACCTTCAGCCACCGCGTTGGCAATCGTTGCCAGCACTTCATCCTCTTGATCCAAGTAAGTAATGGCGAGTTGCCGCGAGACTTCGGGACGACTGGGTAAAGGAATGGTTGTTACGCCACTCGGCAAAGATTCTTGCCAATGTGTAACCAAGGGATACGCGCTTTCTTGCCCAAGACTCACCTCATCAATGCCTCTGCCTTCGGCAAAGGCACGGGTTAATGCAGATTTCATCGTTTGCGGCAACGTCGCTGATAACAGAATCGCGCTACCCCCTGCCTCTGCATGAAAACTTAGCAATGCCTCTAAAATTTTTTGCATGTAGGTATCGCAAGCGTGAACTTCATCGACAACCAAAATTTTGTGAAACAGCCCCAAAAGGCGCAAGGATTGGTGTTTGCTATGCAATGCCCCTAATAAGGCTTGGTCGATTGTCCCAACCGCAGCGGGTGCAAGTAATGCCGTTTTACTACGGGAGGCTAACCAAGCCGAGCATTGCGCACCGGCCGTCTCGTCGGCTTGTTTTGGGTCATTTTCTGGGATTGCTGCGGATAAAACTGTCGATTTAACAAAATTTTCCACGAGGTCTGATTTGCCATGTGTCAAGCTTAAATTAGCCACATGGCTAAAAAGCTTTTGATACACAGTGGCAATACGGTCATACATGGCATTAGCGGTTGCCATCGTGGGCAAACCAATAAAAAAACCATCACCCGCCCCTATCGCCAATAAGCGTTGAATCAGCGTTAAAGCCGCTTCGGTTTTTCCAGCTCCAGTCACATCTTCCAACAAAAAAAGTTGTGGCTCGTTCCTTAGGCTTAGGTTATCAGCCCACTGCTGTAGCGGGGATGGTGTTTTAATTTCCTGAAATAAGGTAGAAAAACTCAGGGCGGCTAAAGGTTTAACTGGCAAAACCCCAGTTTTTTGTATGGCTTCTTCTGCTTGCCTTTGTATCGATTGCCAATATTCGCTTAAATCTTTGGTTGGGGCTTGATAAGGGAAAAATGTTGTATTTGAACCTATCCAATCGGCAAGCACGGTGACACCAGCAAGCCACCATGAGATTTGTTGGCTACGTTGGCTGAAGTTCACCTCATCTAAAGCTTGAATATTCTTTCGTAATTTTTGAGTAGAAAACAAGGGAGATAAATCACTCAGGAAATCTTTGATTGCGATTTCATCGTCTTGAACGAAGTAGCTTCTTGTATCGGACAATACAGTTTGTGGTGGTTGTCCATGATGTCCCGTGATTGCTCGCATCCACGGGTTTAATCCCTCAACAAAGGTTTCAAGGTCAACACTATCATTGACAAAGAAGTCGTCTAAATAACCATCGTCAAGCAACATGTCGGTTAGGGTGGTTTCCCAAAATAAATAGCCTAAGCTGTCATGGCGTAATGAATAGGCTTTATCTTGTCGCGGGTACCGGTTGCGAAGAGTGTGAAAAAGATCAGGCTTTTGCCCTTGAAATGCCTCAGAAAATTTACCAAGGTCATGTAAGGCAAGGAAGAACCCCAACCATGCCAAAATAGATTCATCATCCCAATCACAAAGGCAATCCCGCAGCAATTCCAACAAAGCGGGATGTTGTCGTGCATAAGCAACGCCAACAGCCGCCACATCCAAACAGTGATAAGCCGCCGGATGCCACGTTGGACTAACACAATCTAAATCCTGTGCAGGGCAAGCTTTGCCCCAGTAGTTTAAGTAAGCAGGAAGGCTCATCTATTTATCCTTAATCAAGACATTTGTATTGATATAAGCATATCAATTATATGTTTTCAATTAACGATAAATAAGCTGAAGCTTGTTTTGTTGATTTAGCCCCCACTCATCACTAAGCGAATAGAGATAAAGCCAAATGTGCAGGCAAACATTAAGCGTAAGACCTTGTGTCCAGTGTTTTCCCCGGAAAAACGTTGCGCAAAGTGGGCTGCGGCTAGGGCGTAAGCGACATCGAAGGCCAAGCCAAGCCCAACCAAAATCACGCCAAGTGTTAGATACTGGGTGCCGAGGTTGTACTGGCTCGTAATGAATTGGGGCAACAACAA
>CAZOBT010000082.1:6569-9181 GCA_964578025.1 uncultured Rhodocyclaceae bacterium
GTCATTAGGCCATTTCTTACCCCACTCACTATCGACGTTGACAACACCAACGCCATGTCTGGGCCGGGCAGTAAATAGACTGCGATTAAGGCGGTGATAAAGACAAAAAGATCAGGTAGAGCCAGCATCTGCGTTCTCAATCCATCAAGCAATTAGGGAAAAATCTCGCCACTATCTTCACATAGTGCGTCAGAAATTTTTCTGCTTTCTTTGGGCAATAAGCCCTAAAATTTGCATGAATCTTTCACTTTTTAGGTTTTATTGACATGAATCTACCCAAAGATGAACTCGATCAAGTAGATATCCGCCTTTTGCGGGCATTACAGGCCGATGGCAGATTGTCGAATGCCAAGTTAGCGGAACAACTGGCAATTAGTGAAACGCCCTGTTGGCGACGCTTGAAACGCCTTGAAACAGAGGGCTTTATTCAAAGCTACCAAGCGAACTTAAACCGCAAGAAGTTAGGTTATGGCGTGGTGGCATTTGTACAAGTAACGCTAGGTAATCATGCAGGCGAAGAGCCACTACAATTTGAGCAGCTTGTTACCACACTCCCCGAAATTCTCTCTTGTCATAACGTGACTGGGGATTGTGATTACCTGCTGCAAATCGTTGCCAGCGATTTAGATGCTTATGGAATTTTTGTGCGCGACAAATTACGCAAACTGCCGGGAGTCACCTCCATCCGCTCAAACCTATCGTTACGCGAGGTAAAAACCTCTGCCATTTTGCCGATTTAGGAGCTAAGGTTAAGTTCGTGGATGCAAAAAGCACAATATCGGGCAGGTTAGCCGTACTCGTGTTTAAGTTTTTGCCAAACTCTCCCGAATCGCTTGCAAGGTTTTGGCAAAGCCTTGAATGTCGGGGGCGTTGGGGTGGCGGCGGTTTCCGGGGATGGATTCAAGAAGGGCAATGGCTTGGCTGGGGTAGTCTTGGCTGAGGTCGAGGAGTTCGGCAAGGCGATGACGGCAACGGGCGCGGCTGAGGCCAAGATGTTGACCAAACTGCTGTAGCTTGTTGCCTAAATCGGGGGGAATGTCGCTGGAGTTAGCGTAGGGTAATCCCCCTGTGCCGCCAATGCCGTTAAAGGGCAAGGCAGAAAGCAAATCATGGTTGGCGCGGAAGGCGCGATAAGCACGCATTGGGGCAGGGTCATAGACGGGGGATAGGTGTGCCATGTTGCTCATCCCAAGTACCGACCAATTTTCTAAGTGCAAATCCCCATTTCCTGTGAGCAAGGCCAAGGCAAAGCGCGAATACAAATTCAGGCGGTCTTGCTGTGCGGTGTAGCTAACAAATTGCAGAGCCTGCCACACATCCTCCATTGTGCCATCGGTATTGGCATAAAACTTTCGGGGTGCGCCTGTGCGTAACAAGCTATAAACCGACTCAACTGGCAAAGGATGGCCTTGGTGGTCACGGTCAAAACGTTCAATGGCCAGAATTGGAAATTCCTCACCTTTCACCGTAATTTCTCGCCACCAAGTCCGGGGGCAAGGTAGCCCCGCACGGCGGTGTACGTCATACGCTAAGGCTTCTAATGCCAGCAGGCCGGGATAGCGTGAGGATTCAACTTTAACAATGGCGGGCAAGCCCGTATGCAGGGCAAGCTCCCCATCCCAGCCTATCCCTTGCTGCCCCGCGTTATTGCCCACGTCGGCAGCAAGTTGAAGACCCACAAACAGTTTTGGGTTAAAGCCCGAAATTGCTGGAGTTGCGCCAACGGTGGCAATAATTTCGGCAATTTCATCCACATCATTGGCGGTTTGTTCGGCAATGCGCCGAAAGGCCGCCCACAACGCACTGGCAGACTGATTGGGAATGTTGGCTTGGGGGGCTTGCGTCATCAGGGATTGAATGTTTTGGTAGTAATGCGTGGCCTGCTCGTCATTGGCAAACGCCTCTAAATGCCCAATCCCATTGCGCCCAGCAAAGAGCAGCATCGCCCATTCTTGTTCCACCACAGGTAAGCCGCGAATTTCTTGTTGTCGTGCTAAGAGATGCGACAAAATCACCCGCTGCGGGTTGTCACGTTGGGCAGGGGGCAACAGGGCTTCTAGCTGAGGGGGCAGGTGATGCCATTGGTCACGCTGATACACCACGGTGGATATGCCCAATTTGTCATGCAACAAACTGACCCCCGGCAACTTAGCGGCGATGGCTTCTGGATGCTTGGTAATGCGTAATTCCTTCGGCGTAAGCACCATATCCGCCAGCTTGCGTGCCATGCCACCATAGCGCGTCCATAACACGCCGAATTTATCCATTAAAACAACTCCCCTTTCATCAACCGCTCTGCCGCCTCGTTGTCAGGCACAATCGCCAGCCGTAAACCACTGGCGGCAAGGAGTTTGTGAATCGTGGAAAAACGGCAATCATGGGTAGCGCGGATACGACTCACCGCCGAGGCATATAAGCCTGCTCGCGCCAAAACCTCGCTACGTCGCATCCCTTGCTCAATTTCAGCCGTATGCAAAATCGCATCTATCAATTCGGCAGCATTCATATAATGCTTAACACTTTCGTTAATTAAAGCTTTGTTAAAGCAATTATTTTAACGTAATCGTTAATTGATGGGAATGTATACCCTAACCTGATGTCAGAGTAGCCCC
>CAZOBT010000083.1:0-5881 GCA_964578025.1 uncultured Rhodocyclaceae bacterium
AACAACAGCTTATTCATTGCCTCGCTTTGAAATACATCTTCCGCTTCGTATTTAGCAAACGCATTGCTACCCCCGCCAAACATTAACGAAGCCTGTTTTTGGGTAATTCCTAAATATTCACGAATGGCACGAATTTCTTTTCCGGTGAGCAAGCCTTTTTGCTGCTTATCGTGAACACGCACATCTAACCATGCTTTATGCATAGTCTCTGCATTAGCATCAAGTTGCTCAGGGGTTTCGCAATAGGTGTGACATTGGCTGCATTCAAAATGCCGCAACCCAGACACCGCAATTTCTATGCCTTTAAACTCAAGCAATTCATTTGTTGATGCGACTTCTTGCATGGGTAAGGCGCAGTTTCTGCATGTTTTCATAATTAATAGCTTGCAAGGTGAATTGAAACGATAGGGACTTGTGAGCCTTCTGTATCAAACTCAAGTGCAAATTTAAGAAAGATTTCTTGAATATCGTGAGAATCATCATGACGGCTTGCTTCCCTGATTAAGGGACTGCCTTCGATATAGTCATCTTGACGGTCTAACTCAATGATTTTTATAACATACTGATCACAATATAAATTCCCAATTTCTGATTGATTGGGAAAACTACTGCGGTCGTAATGTTTGGCTTGTAATGCGGCAAAGAGTTGGATGATATGTTCGCTATTCCACCCGAAATTACGCACATCATTACGGGCTTTGCGCGTCACAAACTCAAACTTTCTCCCCGCAATCGCAAGTTTGACGGTTTGCAGATCGTACTGTGGTGAATGTGTAATGGTGCGTTGATTATTTACCATAATGGTAAGTTCCACAAGAAGTTGGACATAATGACCAACACTAACATCACGACCAACTCACCCAGCCAAAGTAGTTTGTGACCAAAATTAAGATGCCAAAGGCAATACGATACCAAGCGAAGGGGGTGAAGTCGTGGCTGGCGACGTAGCGTAAGAGCCAACGCACGCAAAAGAAGGCCGAAGCAAAGGCGGCAAGAAAACCAACGACCCACATGCCTAAATCGTCCATGCTGAGTAAATGGCGTTCTTTGTATAGTTGGTAAACCGTCGCTAAACCTAAGGTGGGAATGGCGAGGAAGAAGGAAAATTCGGTGGCGGCTTTGCGCGATAGACCAAACAGCATCCCACCGATAATCGTCGCGCCAGACCTTGATGTACCGGGGATTAAGGCTAAGGCTTGCGCACAGCCCAACTTTAACGCATCAATAAAATCCAAGTCTTCAACGTTATCGACTTCAACCTGATGTTGCCGCCGCTCTGCCCAAAGAATGATAAAACCGCCAAGGATAAAGGTCGCCGCCACAGTAGTGGGGTTAAATAAATAGGCTTTAATCGTCTTGCCAAACAACAACCCCAATACCGCTAACGGCAGGAAGGCAATGGCGAGGTTCATGACAAAGCGGAAGGCCACGGGGTCTTTACCTAAGCCCGCCAATACGCCCGCAATCCGCGCCCGATATTCCCAGCACACCGCCAAAATCGCTCCAGATTGAATCACGATTTCAAAGAGCTTGCCGCGTTCGTCGTTAAAGTTCAGCAAATGCCCGGCAAGGATCAAATGCCCCGTGGAAGAAATCGGTAAAAACTCGGTCAGACCTTCAACAATGCCTAAGACCAAGGCACTCAATAAGGCATGTACATCCATGACGGCATCCAGCAAAAAGAAAAGAGCCGCGATTCTAACAAATCGCCGCTCTTCTTTACGCTTCTTTTACGTGGATGCTTTATTTGGTCTATTTAAAATTTGGCATGATTTATTTGCTCAATCAGCCAATTTTTAATTTGGTCTATCGCCTTAATCTGTAATCGGCTGAAAAAAACCAACAGGAACAGCATCAATTAACCATACGCCGTTTTCTGCTTGAAAAAACCTTGCCATGCCGCGCCCAGACCTTTTTCGCCGTCGCAACATCTGCCGATAAATGCACATGATGCCGCGATTGAGGGCGTAAATAATCTCGCTACCGTACCACTGACAGCACATTAACACTGGTCGCAGGCTTGTTGGCAGAGCTGCTGGTCAAGCTGGGAGTGATTGGGGGCATGGTGGTTGGAATGGTGCTTGCAGAGGCGGTGGTGTTGTAGGCAAGTTGTGTTGGGGCAACTTCCCAGCGTTGCCACGCGCCTTTGACCAAATTCGGATACTCTGGCTTGCCCGTACTGCCGTTGTAACGCCCTAAAGCGCGGAACAGGTCGCCTTTTTCAATATCAAGGTAATGGCGCAAGATGGTGCAGCCGTAGCGCAGATTGACCCGCATATCGAACAGGTTATCGTTGCCCTGCCCAATCACATCAATCCAAAACGGCATGACCTGCATATAGCCGCGCGCGCCTGCTGAGGACACCGCGTATTTACGAAAACCACTTTCCACCTGAATCAAGCCCAAAACCATTTGTGGATCAAGCCCGGCACGCGTGGCTTCGTAATGAATGGCACGGAGTAAATCCAAGCGGTATTGGCTATCGGGAATCTTTTTGCTTAAACGCGGGGATTGCTGCGATAGCCAATCAATCGCTTCCATCGGCGACTTAAACGAACTGACAATCGGGCGACTATCCGCCACCGATTTGGACAAGGCTGAACGCACGCTGGCTGCCAATGGCTCATACTGTTGCGCCCCCGCCAAGGCGGGGGAAGCAACAAAGAGCGAGCTGGTGACACAGACTGCCACCGCGCCTGCAACATGTTGTATTACACGCCGCACAGTTTCTCCTTAAGCACCGCGACCGCGTTGTCGGCGGCGATCATGGTCGGCTCCGCATCCCGGCGGCCTTTGTATTCCAACTGGCCTTCTTTCAAACCCCGTTCGCCAATCACCACACGATGCGGAATACCCAACAATTCCATATCGGCAAACATCGAACCGGGGCGTTCGTTGCGGTCATCTAACACCACATCCACGCCAGCGGCTTTGAGTTCGCTATACAAGGTATCCGCTGCGGCTTTTACCGCGTCGCTCTTGTAATAGCCCATTGGTACGATACACACGGTGAATGGGGCAATCGCGGCCGGGAACACAATGCCCTTTTCGTCATTGCCTTGCTCAATCGCCGCCCCGACGATGCGTGAGACCCCAATGCCGTAGCAGCCCATTTCCATGACTTGTGACTTGCCTTGCTCATCCAAGAAGGTGCAATTCAAGGCTTCGGCGTATTTGGTACGCAGTTGGAAGATGTGCCCGACTTCGATCCCACGACAAATCGCTAACACGCCCTTGCCATCCGGCGATGGATCACCCGCTTGCACATTACGCAAATCGGCAATTTCAGGCTCAGGCAGATCACGCCCAAAATTGACCCCAGTGAGGTGGAAGCCAGCCTCGTTCGCGCCGCAAACAAAATCCGCCAGCACCGCCACGCTACGATCCGCCACCACCCGCACCTTGGCAGCATCGACCGCGACAGGGCCGATATAACCGGGTTGGCAGCCTAAGAACTCGCTCACTTCGGCATCGCTGGCAAAACGGAATTCGCCAAAGCCGGGCAACTTGCCTGCCTTGATTTCGTTTAATTCATGGTCGCCACGCAACAGCAGCAGGGCAAAGGTTTTGGCGGTTTCGCTGACCACAGCAATGGCTTTGACGACGTGGCTTAACGGCACGTTTAATGCAGCAGCCACATCGACACAGGCCATTTTGCCGGGGGTCGCCACCTTGGCTAACTCGGCGGTAGCAGCAGGGCGTGGGGTGCTGGGGGCAAGGGCTTCGGCAAGTTCGACGTTCGCGGCGTAATCGGAATCGGGGCAATAGGCGATGTCATCTTCCCCAGTTTCGGCAATCACATGGAACTCATGCGAACCTGTGCCACCAATCGAACCGGTATCTGCCGCCACGGCGCGGAATTGCAAACCTAAACGGCTAAAAATGCGCGTGTAGGTGTCGTACATCACTTGGTATTCACGCTGCAAATCGGCAAACGAAGTATGGAAAGAGTAACCATCCTTCATTAAAAACTCACGCCCGCGCATCACACCAAAACGTGGGCGGATTTCGTCGCGGAATTTGCTTTGAATTTGATACAAATGCAGCGGTAATTGGCGATAGCTCTTGACATCGCGGCGCACCACATCGGTAATCACTTCTTCATGGGTTGGGCCAATCACGAAATCGCGTTGATGGCGGTCTTTGAAGCGTAACAACTCAGGGCCGTATTTTTCGCCACGCCCAGATTCTTGCCACAGTTCAAAGGGCTGCACCGCAGGCATTAACAGTTCTAATGCCCCCGCGCGATTCATCTCTTCACGCACAATGTTTTCTACCTTACGCAAGACCCGCAAACCGACCGGCATCCAGGTGTAAATCCCAGCGGCGGCACGTTTAATCAGGCCAGCCCGCAGCATTAAGCGTTGGCTAATTACCTCTGCGTCAGAGGGTGCTTCTTTTAAGGTGGTAAAGAAAAATTGCGAAGTACGCATGAAAATGCCTTGAATCTGTTGGTAAAAACCGAATTTTACACGTTAGGCGCACTTTGCATGTGATGCCCCTTTGTGGAAAAATGCACCCAACCCAATCATTTTCAGGATTCAATCATGCTCGACCGGGAAGGTTTTCGCCCGAACGTCGGCATCATTCTTTGTAATAGTCGGAACGAGGTTTTCTGGGGTAAACGCATACGGGAACATTCTTGGCAATTTCCGCAGGGTGGCATCAAGCGCGGGGAGACCCCTGAGCAAGCGATGTACCGTGAACTGCATGAAGAAATCGGGCTGTTGCCTGAACATGTGCGTATTCTTGGCAGAACCAAAGGCTGGCTACGTTATGAGGTGCCGACAAATTGGATTAAGCGCGAATGGCGCGGTTCGTATCGGGGACAAAAACAAATCTGGTTCTTGCTACGCTTAGTCGGCAGGGATAGTGATGTTTGCTTACGCAGCAGCACGCATCCTGAATTCGACGCTTGGCGGTGGCATAGTTACTGGGTACCGCTTGATACAGTTATTGAGTTCAAGCGGGGGGTGTATCAACAAGCTCTTACAGAATTGGCACGCTTTCTTGAAGGTGAACGGCGACCCCGCTCACTTTTGGGTGAAGAAAGGTAGGAGTAAGCAACACGGTTAACACTGTGTTGCCTTAGGCGATGCTATCGAACATCGTGCCACATCGCCTATTTTTGCCCTCGCCGTTGCCGCTAGGGCGAACAATCACAATAAGGAGCGAGACAATGAGTAATCACACTGCCCCCTACAAGGCATTAGCCCTTGGTAAGTTAAATACCAACGCCGGGCTGCATCAACCCCATACCTTTTCGCCACAATTAGTCCGTGCCGACTCTCCCGCCATTGATGTCATGACTGACCTCAAATTAGTCGCCGCTGCCACGATCGACAGTGAAACGCTGGTGGATGTGGCGAATCAGGCCATGATTGCACGCGGGGTGCGGTCTTTATTGGTTTTAGATGCGACCACCACCTTAGTCGGTTTGCTGACAGCGCGAGACATTTTGGGTGAACGCCCGATGCAAGTGGTGCGTGATCGTGGTTTGCGCCATGACGAAATTCGTGTCAAAGACATCATGACCCCCGGTGCAGCCATCGAAGTCTTGCAAATGACGGATGTTCTCCGCGCTAAGGTTGGGCAGATTTTAGAAACCTTGAAGCAATCTGGGCGGCAACACGCCTTGGTCGTTGACCAAGATACAGTGAGCGGGCGGCAAATGGTGCGGGGCGTATTTTCGGCTTCGCAAATTGCTCGTCAACTGGGGATTCCCATGCAAACGGCTGAAGTTGCCCGCACGTTTGCCGAAATTGAAGCAGTAATCGCAGGAGAAAATAACTAATGTTTTACCCTCGCCTACGCTCTGTCTCCGCCTGGTGTCACGCGGCTTGTTTAACCACTATGCTGACCCTTGGCGGCGGAGTACAGG
>CAZOBT010000083.1:5981-9139 GCA_964578025.1 uncultured Rhodocyclaceae bacterium
TGGTGTCACGCGGCTTGTTTAACCACTATGCTGACCCTTGGCGGCGGAGTACAGGCGGGGGTGTTTGATACCGTCCCGCTCAACGACCTCCCCGAAGAAGAAAAAAAAGCATGGGTCGAAGCCGAATTACGCTTACCCGCCGCACCGAAAAACGAAAATCTTGTGTCGTTTTATGCCAGCGAAGTCGCTAGCAATCGCTTTTTCCTCGACTCCACCGCTATCAGCGTCGGTGAGGATGGCGTGGTGCGTTTTACCTTAGTCATTGAATCGCCAGAAGGCGTGCGCAATGTCAGTTACGAAGGGATGCGCTGCGAAACCCGTGAACGCCGTTTTTATGCGCGGGGACGCGCTGATGGCAGTTGGTCGCCTTCACGCAACAAAGCTTGGCAGCGGGTGATGGAAGAAAGCACCAATCGCCACTATGCCGCACTGTTTCATGATTACTTCTGCCCCGGTGGCGATCTGGCGACCCAAGCCGAAATTCTGCGCGATCTAAAACGCGGCGGCAGAAACCCTAGTTCCTCTATCGGGCGCATTATTTACTATGAACGTTGATACCTTAATTACCGAATTTGACAGTGCCTTACGCACCGTCTTTACGACCGCCCGCAGCACCCGCCCTGTTCCCGGCGATGCCTTACCCGATGCCGAGTTGAGCGATGCCGAACGCCAAACCACGGCGGCGTTGATGCGCGTGAATCATGTCGGCGAAATCTGCGCCCAAGCCTTGTACCAAGGCCAAGCCTTAACCTCGCGTGATCCCGAGATCCGCGATGCCCTGCGCCAAGCCGCCGCCGAAGAAACCGAGCATTTGGCGTGGACAGAACAACGGATTAACGAACTCGGCGGGCGCAAAAGCCTGCTCAATCCGCTGTGGTATGGCGGTGCGTTGGCGATTGGGATGTTGGCAGGGCGATTTGGTGACAAATGGAATCTGGGCTTTCTCGCCGAAACCGAACGCCAAGTTGAAGCCCATTTAAACGGTCATTTAGACCGCGTTGCCCCGCAAGACGAAAAATCGAAAGCGATTTTGCAGCAAATGAAAATCGACGAGGTCAATCACGCCAACACCGCCCTAGCCTTGGGCGGTCAAGAATTACCTTTCCCGGTCAAAGGCTTAATGAAACTTTCCGCCAAAGTCATGACCAAAACGGCGTATCGGATTTAAGCTGTTGTTTTCAAACCCTTATCGAGGAATCAACATGTCAAAAAAAGTAAGCACATTCGCTCTGAGCTTGGTGGCATTCGGTTTGTTCTCTAGCCAAGTGTCGGCACAAACTGCGCCGATTGGTGGGATGGGGGGCATGGGTGGTGCTGGCGAGCAACAACGGCAACAGTTCCGCCAAGAAATGTTAGAAAAGCGCAAAGCCGCCGAAATGGCTTCGCACCAAGAGCGCATTCGGATTTTGAACGAGGCCAATAACTGCGTTGGGGCAGCAAAAACGCCAGAGGCTTATAAAGCCTGTGAGCAAAAAGAAAAGAACGATCGCCAAGCGAATCGTGAAAAAGACCATGCGGCTAAACAACAATTCCGCGAGCAAATGCAGCAACGTCGGGAGCAGTTCCAACAACAACGTGCCCAGCAACAGGCTCAACGGCAAGCACAACATGCAAACGGAGCGAATGGCGTAGGTGGGCAAGCAGGGATACCAGCCGCCAATAAACCGGTCACTGCTGCACCATTGGGCGCAGGTCGCTAAGTGTTCGCCGACTGATTGCCCAAGCACTACGCCACAACGATCCAATCTGCCTCAATCCACAGCGTTTGACTGGCTTGCAATTCCGCCAGCAAACGCGCTGCCACCACCGCTGGGCTTTGTTGCACAAAATGCGTGCACAGGTGGTTAAGGAAGCTGAATTCTTCCAACAGCTCGGCAACTTGCTTGACCGCTAACTGGCGTTTTTCTAGTAAATAAAAGACAAACAAGGCTTTTAGCGCGTGCCACGCGATTTTTTCAGGATGTTGTTGCAAATACGCATGGCGTGAATAGGCGCGTTCTAAGGCGGCATCAACCGCCGTAAACGCCGCCCCATGTCCGGGAATGACCCAACGTAAAGGCAAGCGGGCAAACGCATCGAGCGTGTTTTTCACCTTCGCCAAACCCTGCGCATCGCCGAGTAACTCGGAAAACACCACGCCAAAGCCGTTTTCCCATAAGGCATCGCCGGAAAGCAAAATTCCGTGTTCGCGGTTGAAATAGGCCAAGGCATGGTTGTCATGACCGGGAGCGGCATGGATTTCCCACGCATAATCGCCCAAATGCAGCGTTTCCCCGGCGTGCAACACCCCGTGCGCCACAAACGGTGGGGCGGTTTGCCCGGTGCTGCTGAGTAATAAGGCACTTTCGTCCCACATTTCGATCAGCGGGTTTAAGCCTGCCGGAATCCAAATCTCACTCTCTGGATACGCCGCCTGCACCGCCGCATTACCGCCCAAATGGTCAGAATGCCCGTGGGTATTCACAATCGTCGTCAGGGCTTGCGCCCCCAAAACTTGGCGCAACAACGCCAGCGTTTGCGCACCATGGCTGGCATAGCCGGTATCGACCACGGCGGCGGTTTCTGCGTTGTGGATAACAATGTTATTCCCCGACAACCACCCGCGCTCCAACACGGTAATCCCCGGCGGCAACCGCGCTTCACTCACCCTGCGTCACCGCTTGCGCCGAAGCCTGCTCCACCCGCACCGGTTCAACACTCACCACCACCTCTGGAGTCGCCAAGGGCGGACGACCGCAACCAATGCAATACCCCGAATCCGGGTCAGCCATACAAATCCCCACACAGGGATACAACTCCTCGTCCATTAACAAACTCCTATTTGGTCTATTATTTAATAAGGCATAAGTCACATAACCTGTGACTTATTTTTTAATTTGGTCTATGGATTTTACCCCTGACCGTTCTCAGGCCACGGGGCAAAATCGAAGCTGCGTTCGCGGGCGGTTTCGACGATTTCGGCTTTGCGTGCATCGCTGGCTTGTGCCCAAGCGCGGATTTCTTCGAGGGTGCGGAAACAGCCACGGCAAACTTGGCTGGCGGTGTCGAGTTGGCAAATGCCGATACAGGGGGAGGCAACAAAAGAAGTCATGGTGGGTATCAATAAAAAAGCAAAAAGGGCAAAGTGGCCTTTGACTGACCGCCTTGCCCTTTGGTTC
>CAZOBT010000084.1:0-9127 GCA_964578025.1 uncultured Rhodocyclaceae bacterium
CTACACCAAAAAATATCGCTGTGTTGTCATTGTTCGTGCCGGGCCACATGCCGAGTTGTTCGAGTAAATTTTTCGGCCTAATAAATTGAATAGAAAGGAAATTTGTGCATAAAACAAGCCCTGTATATGGGGATTAAGGTAGTTTTTCATTTAAGACATTTTTGTTGTTCAGCCCTGGCTCGAAGGGATTCATAGATCAAAGCTGCCAAAATTATTTTGGCAACTTTGATAAACTTTGCCTCGTTTCCTAATTTGAAACGCCCTTAATTACCTATTGGAGAAATGCCATGCGTTATCGACCACCAGACCATGACAAACAAAAAAACGTCTTAAATGAGAATCAGCCTTATGCTTCTGACTACACCAAAAATTTTCTGAAAGACTGGAAACGCCTATCGCATTCTGGTCGCTATGACCTAAACCGCCTGAAAGAGGCCATGTTGTTGATCGCCAATGGAGGGGGGTTACCGCCGGAATGGTTAGACCATGCGCTAACGGGCGAATGGGAAGGCCATCGTGAATGCCATATTGGTGGAGATTTTCTGCTGATCTACACCAAAAAACATCGCTGTGTTGTCTTTGTTCGTGCTGGAACACACGCCGAATTGTTCGAGTAACCTCTTCGCCCCCTCTTTGGGGGCTTTTTCTTTTTTTCGATTGCAATCCACCATCTGGTCGAATTTGCACTTAGCTTGTTATTTCTATTACATTTATGGCTTCTCTCATTTGGGGTAAGTCATGAACATATTGGATGATTCTTGCCGGGTAGCGTTGGCGGGGTTGTTGCACGACTTGGGGAAGTTTGCCGAGCGGGCGCGCTTGGATGTGGATACCGACTACTATCGGCAAGACGATTGCCCACAATTTAATGGCAAAGCCACGCATATTCATGCGGCCTATACCGGGGTTGGCTTTGCGGTATTAGAAAAGAATGGCTTGCTGCCCGCGCTCAAACACCTACAGGCTGCCCCCTTTGGTAGCACGGCGGTGGATGACAGTTTGATTAACGCTGCCGCCCGACATCATCGCCCACAGACCGCCTTGCAATGGATCATTGCCACAGCAGATCGGCTGGCTTCGGGTTTTGAACGTTCCAATTTTGCCGACTATAACGCGGCAGGCGAACCCGCCAATGCGGCACAACAAACCCAAACGAATCACTACACTACCCGTTTGCTCTCACTCAGTGCGCGTTTATTACAAGACAAAGACAGTGCGACAACAGCATGGGTGCAGCCCTTAAGCTCCCTTAGTCCCAAAACCATTTTCCCCGCGAAAAGTGCTGACATCACCCCAAAAAACAATGCCGCTGCGCAAAGTGAATACAAAAAACTTTGGGAAGAATTTGTCAAAGAGTTGAAAAAAATTCCTGACTCGCATCAGCAAAATTTACCCCTGTGGCTAGACCATTTTGATAGTGCATGGCTGGCGTTTACCCATGCCATTCCGAGTGCAACGGCGGGGCAAACCATTCCCGACGTGAGTTTGTATGACCATTCCAAGGCGGTGGCTGCGTTGGCGGTGGCCTTGTGGCAATGGCATGAAGACCAAAAAGAAAACTCAGCTACTACCGCACGCCGCTTAAGCTTACTTTGGGATAAAGACCAAAAAGAGGGGCAAGAGGCAGCGGCGGAAAATGCAGCGGAAAAATTCTTGCTGATCCAAGGCGATTTCGCTGGGATTCAGAACTTCATTTTTGCCGAAGGCAGCGAAACGCAAAAAGCGGCGGCAAAGTTGCTGCGCGGGCGGTCGTTTCAGGTCAGTTTGTTGTGTGAATTAGCCGCTTTGAAGGTCTTAGAACGCCTTGGCCTACCGCCGACTAGCCAAGTGATGAATGCGGCGGGCAAATTCTTGATTGTTGCCGCTAATACAGCGCAAACCCGCAAAGCACTCCGTGATTTACAAAGTGAATTTGATGCGTGGTTTTTGCGGGAGACCTTTGGCGAATGTGGCATTAGCCTTGCCAGCTTGCCCGTGGCGCAAGCGGATTTCACCCAAGGCAATTTTGCCGGAGTCATCAAACGCCTGTTTGCCGAATTAGAGCGTGCCAAACTGCGCCGCTTTGATCTGTGTGCCACCTCGAACACGGCGGTACAAGAGGCCGATTTCCCCAATGGCCCTTGCCGTTTCGACGGTCGCCGCCCTGCACAGGCAAAGACCAATGACAAAAACCAGCCAATTAGCACGCTGTGTAAGGATCAAATCGAAATAGGCCAATTTTTAGCCAAACCTAAATTCAACCGTATTTTGCTGACGAAAACCGGGGCAAAGTTATGGGAGAACCAGCATGTTAAGGTCTTGGAGTTGGATTATTTTGGTTACAAGGTTGCCTTTGCCGCTAACGAAGACGAAGTTGGAGCATTTGCCCCGTCTGCTCGTATCGGCGACTTGCGTCGCTGCTGGGATTTTCATTTGCCAAAAAAATGCGATAGCCAAACCCTCTTCCAAGGCTACGCTCGCCGCGACATCAATGCCTATGTGCCATTGTTTGATGTCACGGCCTTAGACAGCGAAAGCGTGTTAAGCACTTCGCGTTATGGCAAATTTGAAGAAGAAGCGAATGACCACTGTGACCGTCGTGAGTACCCCTTAAAAACCTTGGGGCATTTAGCGTGCGAAGACCGTTTGCTGAGTCAAAACGATAACGCGACATGGGAAGGCATTACCGCGATTGGGGTCTTAAAAGGCGATGTGGACAATTTGGGAAATATTTTCCAAAAGGGAATCCAGCCCGTGACCTTTGCCAAGATGGCGGCTTTATCGCGGCAAATGAATGCCTTCTTTGCGGTGCATTTACCCGCTTTATGCGCCGAAACATTCCCCAATATGTACACCGTCTTTGCCGGGGGCGATGATTTCTTCTTGATTGGCCCGTGGCATCAAACGCAAGAACTCGCGCAACGCCTTGCGGCTGATTTCAAACGCTATGTGGGCGAAAACCCCGAGGTGCATTTTTCTGCGGGGATTATCCTCGCCAAGCCGAACACCCCGATTCGTACCCTTGCCGACATGGCAGAAGAGGCATTGGAGGAGGCCAAGCAATATGGCAAGACAGATAAAACTGCTCCCACCAAAAATGCCGTGTCGTGCCATCAATCCATCTGCTCATGGGAACAATTCACCCAATTAGGCCAATTAGAAACCTTATTGCAAAACTGGAGAGAGCAGTACGACATGAGCACGGGCTTTATCTATCGCCTCTTACGTTTGGCAGAAATGGCGGGAAGCTCCAAGCCCGAAGATGCGATTTGGCAAAGTTGGCTGGCGTATCGCACCGCGCGTTTTATTGTCGATAAATTGCCCAACGAACAACGCCAAGCCGCCCAAACCGAAATCGCAGGCACGCTGCGCGAAAAGCTAAAGGATCACAAGCTGGCGATGCGTATTCCTGTGGCAAATCATCTGTATCGTTATCGCACCTAAAGGAGACATTCATCATGAGTTACCAAAACAAACCTGTATCCCAAGCTCGGGATTACGCCCCTGAAATTAGTGTGCATAACATTAAATTTGGCGACACCGACACCTTAAACGCCGAAATTTATGCCGGTATTCCCGAAGAAAAGGCCAAATTTATTGCCGAGTACAGCAGCAAAGAGGCCAACAAGCCCACGCAGCTCCGCCGTTTTTACGACGAACTGTGTTTGTGGCATGAAAAGGTCAATCTAGGCGGGACGCAAGCCGATAAAAAGCAACGTTATGAAGAACTTGCGCCGCTAATCAAAATGCTCAAAGCCAAAGTGGCCTATGCCGAAGGGCGTAAGCATGTCGATAAAAACTTTAACAAGCTGTTTAGCCATTGCATTGGCGAAATTAAAGATGCCAAAACCCTTGCCCAATGCAAATTGTTTTTTGAAGCCTTTATGGGCTTTTACAAAGCTGCTCGCCCTTCTAATTAAGCCGCCGCACCCTGTGGAGATTTCATCATGCAATTAAGCAAAATTCATACATTAACTGCCACCTTAGTTTTAGAAACCGGCTTACACATTGGCGCGGGCGATAGCGAAATGCACATCGGCGGCACGGATAACCCCGTGTTAAAACACCCGCATAGCAACGAGCCGTATATTCCCGGCTCTAGCCTCAAAGGCAAAATCCGCAGCCTCTTGGAATGGCGCAGCGGCGCGGTGCAAGAAAAACCTTTGGGCTTAAAAGATGCGCAAGGGGCTGCCGCCACTAAGGTCAAGCCCATTTTGCAACTGTTCGGGGTATCGGGGGGCGATCAGCTCACCAGCGAACAAGCCAAAGAGCTTGGCCCAACCCGCTTAGCGTTTTGGGATTGTCAATTGCAAAAAGAATGGAAAGACGAAATTCAAGACAATAACCAAATGCTGACCGAAGTCAAAACCGAGAACATGATTAACCGGATCAAAGGCGTTGCCGAGCATCCCCGCAACACCGAGCGCGTACCAGCGGGGGCAAAATTTGATTTCCGTTTAAGCCTGAAAGAATTGGCAGGCGACGATGGCAAATTGCTGGATACCGTTCTTGCTGGCTTAAGCCTGCTGGAGCTGGACAGCCTTGGTGGGGCGGGGTCGCGGGGGTATGGCAAGGTACGTTTTGTTAACTTAAAAGTAAATAATGGCGAAGTGATTGAGTTAAAAACGATTGACCCTTTTAAGGTTTAAACCATGACCGCAATGTCTTTACTACGTTTTGACTTGCGCCCCGAAACGGCCTTTGCTACGCCCTTGCTCGGCGATACCTTGTTTGGGCAATTATGCTGGGCGATTCGTCATGGCTGGGGCGAAGCTCGCCTCACACAACTGCTAGAAGGCTATACCGCCGGGCAGCCATTTTTGGTAGTCAGTGATGCCTTGCCCTTAGGTCATTTGCCCTTGCCTTGCCTACCTGCCAGCGTTTGGGAAAAGGATGCAAAGAGCGATGACCCCAGCCAGCGCAAGGAATTAAAGAAAAAAATCTGGGTAGGACACCCCAATTGCGCCTTGCCTTTAGCCCAATGGCAACGAGTTGCCAACACGGAGGACGAGATTGGCGCGAAAAAGAAAAGCGCGCCACGCACCCACAACAGCATTAACCGCCTGACGCAAACCACGGGCAAGGGTGAAGGCTTTGCTCCCTATAACGTGATGCAGCATTGGTATGGGGATTGGCCGCTGTCGGTGTATGTGTGCTTAGATGAATCGCGTTTTACGGCGGCGGATTTACGTCTTGCCCTTGAGCAGATTGGGCAATTTGGCTTTGGCAAAGATGCCAGCGTTGGCTTAGGTAAATTTTCGGTGGATAAGGAATCACCCGAAGCAAAAACCTGCTGGTCGTTACCCTTGCCGGTGGCTGGGGCAAATGCGTGGTTAAGTCTTGCCCCTGTCGCACCACAGGGCTTGGGCTTTGACCCCGAACGCTCCTTCTATCGCCCCTTTACCCGTTATGGGCGACATGGAGATGTGGGGGTGTTGGCGGGGCAACCGTTCAAAAAGCCGATTTTGCTCACCGAACGCGCCGGGGTATTTAGCCCGCGTGATCCAGCAAGCGAAAACTGGCAACGTGGGTGGATTGGGCAGGGATTGGGCGGGGCACAAAACCCACTGTCGCAAGTGATTCCCGGCACAGTGCACCAAGGCTACGCCCCTGCCATCCCCATCCACCTTCCCCAATCGCTCACTACCTCGCCAAGTCAGGAGTTAAGCTAATGGCAAGCCCGGAAAATTTTCTTAGCACGCATGAAGTGGCAATTTCCACCCTATCCCCTGTGCATATTGGCTGCGGCGAAGATTACGAGCCAACGAATTATGTGATCTACCAAAAAAAGCTCCATGCCTTTGACCCCGCCCGGCTGCTGACCCAACTCACGCCGAAAGAGCGTGACGAACTGAGCCGCGCTTTGGACGACAAAAACCCTTTATTGGCAGCGCAACGCTTTTTTGCGCGTTACCGTGAGCCAATTAGCGAAATTGCCAGCCATAACGTGCCAGTGGTGGACAGCGTTAATCAGTTTTACGAAAGCCGCTTTGGTAAGGTGGCGCAACGTGAAGAGCAAGGCAAAGCGGTGATTAACAAGCTGGAAATTGCCCGTTCGGCCTTTGACCTGTATTCGCAACTGCCGCTCTTGCCCGGCTCAAGCCTCAAAGGGGCAATTCGCACAGCGGTGTTAGAAGCGTTACGCCAAAAAAACGCTCCACGTATACGCTTTAATCAGGCCAAAGACATGGAAAAAGAGCTGCTGGGCGGCAGTTTTCATACCGACCCCTTGCGCTTACTTAAGGTCAGTGATGCCCATTTTGTGCCGGGGACTTACACGGTCAAAAATGCGGCGGGCGAAAGCCAACAACGGGCGCGTGATCCTCGACGGATTTGCTTTCAAGTCAATCGCAAAAAACGCCCCAATCAGTTTGCTACCACCGGCAACGTTAACACCCTGATCGAATGCGTTCCCGCCGCGCAGCCACGGGCGTTTACAGGCAGTTTAAGCTTTGAAGATAAAGCCAGACGCAGTGCAAACACCCCGGCAGCAGGCTTAGACTTTGCCCAAGTGGCCAAGGCATGTAACGATTTTTACGTGGCACGTTTTAATGCAGAGGCTGAGGTTTTGGCAGATAACAACTATGTTAGCGAGACATGGTTAAAGAATGCCAAAAACCGTTTAGCCCCCACAGGGATTTGGGGCAAGTTAATTGCCGAAAATAAAGGCTTTTTGTTGCGGGTAGGGCGGCATTCTGGGGCAGAAAGCGTCACCATCAACGCCCCGCGCTCAATCAAAATTCTACGCGGCAAAGGCAGCCCGCCAGATTACAAACCCGAAGCCACCACGCTCTGGTTAGCCAGCGACGACAAAGACGCACAAGACAAAATGCAGCCCTTTGGTTGGGTCTTTGTGCAGCTGAAGTAAGTTGGAAAAGCTCTGGTTAGGGGAAATTCCGTTTTCCCTAACCCGCATTGACAATAAACCGTTTTGCAACCATTATGGTTTTATTGAATATTCTGGAGCGTGTAATGCCCGTTTCTTTAACGATTAAGAATATCCCGGATGCTTTATATGAACAGTTACGGGCGGCAGCGGCGGGACATCATCGTAGCTTGAATGGTGAAGTGATTGCCTGTTTAGAAAATAGCTATACCCCCAAGGCAGTCAATGTGGCTGACCGCTTACAGCGGGCGCGGAATTTACGGGCAAAATTAGCCGATACGGTTTTTGATCCTGTCGATATTGCCGCTTATAAGACAGCGGGGCGGGAATGATTGTTGTTGATTCGAATATTCTGGCCTATTTGTATTTGCCCGGCGAATTTACTGCCCACGCCGAAAACTTATTATTAGCCGATGCCCATTGGATTGCTCCCATACTCTGGCGTAGTGAGTTTCGCAATATTTTAGCTGGCTATTTGCGGCGCAAAATGTTGAGTTACGCCGATGTGATTGCCATCCAACAAGAAGCCGAGCTACTTCTATTTGAAAATGAATTTACGGTGGATTCGGCGCAAATTTTGCAATTAGTGAATCAAAGCGACTGTTCTGCTTATGATTGTGAATTCGTGGCTCTTGCTAAAAACCAAGGCATAAACTTAGTCACAATGGATAAAAAAATCCTAAAAAACTTCCCCGAAACCACGATAGCCTTGGTTAATTATTAAAAACATAACGTGGTATTTCTGCCCTGATTTCACAAGCTGGTGGATCAGGTGGCGTTGATTCTTGCCAGCTTATACTTTGTGCATGACTTCTTTTTGGACAAATAAAATGCTACCGACCACTCGCGCGCCCCATGAATTTCCCCGCCGGATTTTGTTAGTTGTGACAGGCTTGTCGCCCCAAGTCGTTACCGAAACACTTTATGCCCTAGCGGTGACGCGGGAAACGCCGTTTGTCCCCACAGAAGTCCATGTTATTAGCACCCAAGAAGGGGCAAAGCGGGCAAAGCTGACTTTATTAGATGATGGGCATTTTCAGGGCTTGTGTAACGATTATGGCTTAAGCCATATTGAATTTTCTCCGGCGCATATTCATATTGTGGGTGCGGAAAATAATCAGCCATTAGCTGATATTCGTACCGATGAAGAAAATGCACAAATGGCAGATTCTTTATTAGCCAAAATGCGCGAATTAACTGCCGATGAAAATGCGGCGTTGCATGTGTCAATTGCCGGGGGGCGTAAAACAATGGGATTTTATCTGGGCTATTGCCTATCCCTTTTGGCTCGCCCGCAAGATCGTTTGTCGCATGTTTTGGTATCCCAATATTTTGAATCGCATAAAGACTTCTTTTATCCGCCAAAAATCGCTAAGGTCTTATATGACCGCGATAACCGTCCATTACATACCGATGAGGCCAAAATTAGCCTTGCCGATATTCCCTTTGTCCGATTACGCCGTGGCATTCCTTTTGCGTTGCGTGATGGTCAAGCCGGGTTTAACGAAGTGGTGAACGGTACCGAAAAAGCCCTGCCCTTTCCAACGCTGGAGTTTTTCTTAAAAGGCAATAAATTATTTTGTTCTGGTAAAGAAATTAAATTAGAGCCACAACATTTTTTCTTTTACCTGTGGTTAGCACATAGCCGTAAAGAAAGTAATGAAAAAGAGAATCCAACAGCGGGACATTGGAAATGGAGTTCTAAAGCAATGGAAAGTTTTCTTGAGATTTATTCCGGCAATGTCGAGATTAATGACGGTAAGTTAGAGAAGATCAAAGCTATCTTGCAACACCCTACCGAGAAAAGTAAAAAATACCGTGAAAATTTTCCTGCTGAAAAACGTACTGGGATTAATCGAAAATTAAAAAATGAATTAGGTGATGAAGCTGCAATAGCGTATTTAGTTAAGAATCCCAAGGATAAAAATGGAACAACCCTTTATGGCATAAACCTTCCCGCTGAGGCCATTATTATTCACTGGGAAAAATAGCTATCGCCATCGCCCAGAGGCGCGTCAGCCAATCTGGGCGATGTTTAGACCAAAGTAAAAATTGCCGTATAATCCAAGTCAGACATGCCTCTTAGCAATCAAGACCAAATGCAGTCCAGTTGCTATCGTTTGCCATATGTTGATTTTGTAGTTCTTGTAATTTTTGTTGTTGTTTTTGGTTTCATTTTTATCATTAAAAAACATAAGTCCACGACAATGACAATTCTTCGTCAACCCCCTTTACAACATCTTGAATATAAAGGAGAATCCG
>CAZOBT010000085.1:0-8976 GCA_964578025.1 uncultured Rhodocyclaceae bacterium
GCCGGCGCCGACGCAGGCACCCCCCGCGATGGGGTTCGACGACGTCACGAAGGGGTACGTGCCGTGGTCAATATCCAACAATGTTCCTTGCGCCCCTTCAAACAGGATATTTTTCCCCGCAGCGTTTGCGGCATACAACTCAGCCGACACATCCGCCACCATCGGCTTGATCTGTTCAGCATAGCTTAAGGCTTGCGTTAATACGTCTTGATAATTAACAGGCTCTGCCTTCAGGTAATTGGTCAGCACAAAGTTATGGTATTCCATGACCTCTGCCAACTTCTCAGCGAAGGTTTCTGGTTGGAACAATTCATAAACACGCAAACCACGACGTGCCACTTTATCTTCGTAAGCCGGGCCAATGCCTTTGCCAGTTGTACCAATTTTTTTATCGCCAGCTTTCAACGCTTCGCGGGCTTTATCTAAGGCGGAATGGTAAGGCAGGATCAGCGGACATCCGGGGCTGATTTTGAGGCGGGAACGCACATCCACGCCACCAGCTTCCAATGTTGCAATTTCCGACAGCAAATGTGCAACGTCTAAAACGACCCCGTTACCGATATAGCAACTTACGCCTTCACGCACGATACCAGAGGGAACAAGGTTCAATTTGTAGACGGTTTCACCGACAACTAAGGTATGACCTGCATTATGCCCACCTTGGAAGCGTGCCACACCGCTTGCATGATCGGTCAACCAATCAACAATCTTCCCTTTACCTTCATCACCCCATTGCGTACCAATGACCACAACGTTTTTACCGGCAGTTTGCCCAAGAGTATTCTGCATAAGAAAAATCAATCCCAGTGACTAATTACTTTCAATAACCCATTGCCCATCAACCGCGACCAAACAACGATCACATGCTAGACCGTCGGTATCGGCTTCTTCTCCCGGCAGAAGTTGTAACACTACTTCACCCTGCTTACGGAGTGCGGCAATGTGTTTCTCCAGAACAGGATCGGAGATTGCTGGTGCAAGAATTGCCCCAGCTTGTGGGCGAACAGGTGCTAAACGCGCCAATTCGCGTAAATCCAGTGAAAAACCGGTAGCAGGACGGGCGCGACCAAATGTCGCTCCAGCTCCATCATAGCGACCGCCAGCCGCTAACGCAGTGGGGTAGCCTTGGGTATAAACCGAGAACACCACCCCATTGTGGTAGTTGTAGCCGCGCAAGTCTGCCAGATCAAAGGAAAAATTCAGTTCTGGCGCAGCAGCAGATAGCGTTTCTAAGGTAGTTAAGGCTTCTGTAATTCCCGGCAAAGCGGGCAGCAATTCTTTCGCTTGTGCTAATACCTCTGTACCACCATACAACTCAGGTAAGGCTAACAAAGCATCGGCATAAATAGCTGGCAGCTCAGCAACCGCTTGGGCGAGTCCTGGCACGTCTTTGTTATATAACAAAGCCAGAATTTCACTTTCTGCACTGGCAGACAAACCTGCGCCAACGACCAAGGCGCGGAAAATACCCACATGCCCTAAGTCAATGCGATTCGTTGTTAAACCAACGCCTTGCAATATGGCAATAACTAATCGCATCACTTCTAAATCTGCCGCCCAACCTGCATAGCCATAAATCTCTGCCCCCATTTGAATGGGATGACGGCTAGCGGTAACGGTCGCGGGTAAGGTGTGTAAAACGCTATCGCAGTAGCAGAGGCGTGTTACCCCGGTGCGATTCAACAAGTGCGCATCAATGCGTGCGACTTGTGGCGTAATATCGGCTCGTATCCCTAAGGTTTTACCCGAAATCTGATCGACTAACTTAAAAGTGCGTAGGCTTAAATCTTGTGCAGTACCCGTCAATAAAGATTCGATATGTTCAAGCAATGGTGGAATAACTAATTCATAACCACGAACGTGACATACATCAAGAATTTGCCGTCGCAAACGCTCAATCTGTGCTGCCTCCAAGGGAAGCGCGTCAGAAATATGCTCAGGAAGTAACCAATTCATCTAAATAATCATCATCAAAATAAGGCCAAGGAGAATTGAACCTAGACCAAGGAAACGAATCTGCCCATCGTGAAGGGTTAGCAGATTTTCAAAAGTCGAACGCCATGCTTTGGGCGCGATAAAGGGCAATAGCCCTTCTAACACTAGCATCAGGGCAAAGGCTAGCCATAAACTTTCGCTCATTTGCCGCCTTTCGCTCCTTGCCGTAAGTATTTCAGAAACTCGGAAGAAGGTTCAACGACCATAACATCTCCCTTGTCTTTAAATACTTCACGGTAAGCTTCCATCGTGCGATAGAAATTAGCAAATTCAGGATTTTGTCCAAAGGATTGGGCGTAAATTGCAGCGGCTTTCGCATCGCCTTCCCCTTTGATTTTTTGTGCGTCACGATAAGCCTCGGCAATGATGACTTCACGCTGCTTGTCGGCATCGGCACGAATCTTTTCGCTTTCAGCCGCACCTTGCGAACGTAGCTCATTAGCCACCCGCTTACGCTCTGCTTCCATACGGCGATACACCGCCTCACTCACCTCGGCAGGCAGCTCTACGCGCTTAATCCGCACATCAACAATCTGCACGCCAATAGTTTGTGCATCTGTATTCGCTTTTGTACGCATTTCATCCATGATCTTGTCACGCTCACCAGAGACAACATCATGTACGGTGCGTTTACCAAATTCTTCGCGTAAGCTTGCATTGATTGTCTGAAACAAACGGATTTTGGCTTGTGCTTCATTGCCAC
Organism: uncultured Rhodocyclaceae bacterium; assembly: GCA_964578025.1. Lineage (GTDB taxonomy): Bacteria > Pseudomonadota > Gammaproteobacteria > Burkholderiales > Rhodocyclaceae > CAZOBT01. The sequence continues at coordinate 2,699 of CAZOBT010000085.1, forward strand.
CCACTGACATGTAATACAGTTTGGGGTCAACAATCCGCCATTTGACAAATGCATCAACCAAGACGTTTTTCTTTTCGGAGGTGATAAAACGTTCTGGCTCGGGACTTTCCAAAGTCAAAATGCGGCTGTCAAAGAAGCGTACATTTTGCAACACAGGCCATTTGAAAGCTAAACCAGGCTCTTTGATGATCTGCTTAACTTCGCCAAGCTGAAAAACCACCGCATATTGTCGTTGGTCAACCGTAAATACGGACATGCTAAACAGCATGAACAAGGCGACCGCAGCGGCGAACACAAAACTCAAGTTAGTTTTCTGCATGTTAACGCCCCTCCCGCTCGCGTGAGCGCAAGGCATCTCTTGGCTTTAACGCTTCAGTCATTTTATTGCCGGTGTCTGATGGTGTTGAGCCATTACTACTGCCTCCATTGGTCTCAGTTGTACTGGCGGTTGTTCTATCAGATTCTTTAATCAGTTTGTCTAACGGTAAATAGAGCAAACTGTTTTGCTTACTATCTGCCACTACTTTGGTGACGCTGGAATAAACTTGTTGCATTCGCTCTGTGTACAAACGTTGGCGAGTGACTTCGGGGGCTTTGGTGTATTCAGCATTTAACTGTTTAAAGCGACTCGCATCACCTTCAGCAGTGGCAATTAAGCGTTGCTTATATCCTTCAGCCTCTTGCATCAAACGTGAGGCAGTCCCTTGGGCGCGAGGGATCACATCATTGGCGTAAGCTTGCCCCTCGTTCTTTTGTCGCTCTTTATCTTGCCCAGCCTTTACTGCATCATTAAAAGCTTCTTGTACCTCTTCTGGGGGCTGCGCATTTTGCATCGTGACTTTAGAAATCAGAATGCCTGTTTTATAACGATCAAGAATGTCTTGCATCAATTTTGAGGCTTCGCTTGCTACTTGTTCGCGACCTTCATACAACACAAAATCCATCTTGCTGCGCCCAACAATTTCACGTACTGCTGTTTCTGCTGCCTGCTTTACCGCTTCTTCAGGGTGGCGATTCTCAAATAAAAATTGCACGGGGTCTTTTAAAACATATTGCACCGCAAATTGGATATTGGTGATGTTCTCATCATCCGTAAGCATCAGGGCTTCTTTTAAATTTTTATTTTTTTCACTACCACGGTAGCCAATTTCAACAATCCGCACCCCCGATAAATTGACTAATTCATGGGCATCAATTGGGGCAGGAAAACGCCAACGTAAACCTGGTTCGGTAGTTTCGTAGTATTTACCAAAACGAGTAACAACCCCGCGCTCAGAGGTGTCCACAATATAAATTCCAGAAAGTAACCAGAGTGCGCAAAGAATAAAGGCAACTGCCCCAAAACCAATGCGAATTACCTTCTGTGGTGGCTCATTAAAGTTGGGGGGGCGATTATTATTTGTTTCTTTATTTTTGCTGTCACCGTTGCCAAACAGACCATTTAAGCGACGATTAAAGTCTTGCCATAACTCTTCAAGATCAGGTGGGCCGTTTGGGGGACGATTACCACCACCATTATTTAAGTTTAGTATTGGCAAAGCGCGTGATTGCAATAGACAAAAAATACCAATTATTGGGGTCATAGGCACAAAACCAGTGGGAAAGTTAATCTTCAATTAACAAAAACTCATCATCTTGAGTACCAGATGTTGATGAAGAGTAAGCTCTTTTTTCTAGGGCAAAATGTGTCAATGCTTCGCGCAATTCAGACAAACCATTGCCAGTTTGCGCACTAAGACGAACCTTGGCAATTCTAGCACAGTCATCCAACTCGACTCCTGAAGCTGCAGCAGTCAAATCAATCTTGTTCAGCACCATAACTTGCGGAACAGCTTCTGCACCAACGGCAGCTAATACTTTATTGACTTCAAGTATTTGTTCATCTTTCGCTGGGTTCGCAAAATCGACAACATGGAGTAATAGATCGGCCTCTGCTGTTGCCTCTAAGGTGGCATGGAAAGCTGCAACTAATTCATGCGGTAAATCACGAATAAAACCAACTGTGTCAGAGATGACCATATTGCATTCAGCCGCACTTAACCAGACACGGCGCGAGGTTGTATCTAAGGTCGCAAAGAGCTGATCCGCTGCATAAACTCCAGCATGAGTCAGGGCATTAAACAAGGTCGATTTCCCAGCATTGGTGTACCCGACAATTGAGACATTAAAAATATTGCCCCGCATTCGAGATCGCCGCTGGACTACTCGTTGCCGAGAAAGTTTGGTGAGGCGTTCTTTTAGCGTTTTGACCCGATTGCCAAGTAAGCGACGGTCTGTTTCGAGCTGCGTTTCACCCGGCCCCCGTAAGCCAATCCCACCCCGCTGTCGTTCAAGGTGAGTCCAGCCACGCACCAAACGGGTAGCAAGGTGCTCTAGTTGCGCAAGTTCAACCTGTAGTTTGCCTTCGGCACTTTGTGCTCGTAAGGCAAAAATATCTAAGATCAGACTTGTACGATCAATAACTCGGCAATGCAAAAGTCGCTCTAAATTGCGCTCCTGAACAGGCGAGAGTTCATGATTAAAAACGACTAGAGCAGCATTGTGTGCTAATGCTAAAGCTGCAATCTCTTCAACTTTGCCTTTGCCAATAAAAGTTGCAGGATCAGGCGAGCGACGCTTGCATGTCACAACATCACAGATATGCCCACCTGCGGACTTAACCAGCAAAGAAACCTCCTCGATTCGATCATCAATACATCCCTGATCAAAATCGACTTGGATAACTAAGGCACGCTCTCCCCCCGACGGTCGATCTAACATAGAAAAATTAAATCCGTCGGGAGAGTAATGAGCAGCAACACGTAAATAATCAGCCTAAGCTAAAGCAGGCTTGTTTATTGTTCTGAGGCTTGTTCTTGTTGGATAGAAACTGGACGGGCTGGAACAACCGTCGAAATGGCATGTTTGTATACCATTTGTGTCACAGTATTCTTCAACAGTACGACATATTGATCAAAGGACTCAATTTGACCTTGCAGCTTAATCCCGTTAACCAAATAAATCGAAACAGGAACGTGCTCACGGCGCAAAGCGTTGAGAAACGGGTCTTGTAACATTTGCCCTTTGTTACTCATGGTGGGGAACTCCACTAGTTGTTGTTGTATGAGGATGCGAATTTAACCAATTTTCGCGCTAGACGCTAGCACTAATCGCTATAGGGGTTGTGGCTAGTATTAAACTGAATACGTAATGGTGTTCCTTGCAGCTTGAAAGCTTCTCGAAAAACGCCCTCTAGGTAACGTCGATAGCTGTCACCGATATGATCCAACGCGTTGCCATGAATGACAACTACAGGTGGATTCTGCCCCCCTTGGTGTGCATAGCGAGGTTTAGGACGGAATAAACCATGACGCGGCGGTGATTGGCGTGCCACGGCATCTTGGAGCACCCGAGTCAGTTTTGGTGTTGGCAAATCACGGGTTGCAGCCTCATAAGCGGCATCAACAGAGCGAAACAAGCTTTCTAGGCCCTGACATTCTTTAGCCGAAATGAAATGGAAGCGGGCAAAGTCCAAAAACTTGAGTTTGCGCATCAAATCAATTTTGATCTGGTCACGGGTATAAGCTTCGAGATGATCCCATTTATTCACCGCAACAACTAAAGCACGCCCAGTTTGCAAAACAAAATCAGCGATTGAGGCATCTTGGTCGGCAATATCTTGACGTGCATCCAGCATCAAAATAACAACTTGCGCCTCTTCGATTGCCTTCAAGGTTTTTACGACAGAGAACTTTTCAATCGCTTCAAACACTTTGCCTTTTTTACGCAAGCCTGCCGTATCAATCAGGGTGTAATTTTTACCCCCGCGTTCAAACTCGACATTGATCGCATCCCGAGTCGTTCCCGGCATATCAAACGCAATAACACGCTCTTCACCAAGCAAGGCATTGATGAGAGTGGATTTTCCAACATTGGGACGACCAACAATCGCGACGCGTAAACTCCCGGTTTCAGCTTCGGTTTCATCTGGCTCGGAATAACCATCCAAGGTTAAATCCAGCAAATTACGCACCCCATCACCATGACTGGCTGAAATTGGGAAAGGCTCGCCTAAACCTAATTCATGAAATTCGGCAGCAACTAGCCCGCGATTCATCCCTTCGGCTTTGTTGACTGCCACATACACAGGACGACCGATGCAACGTAATTTATTAGCAATTTCTTTGTCATGCGGCGTAATGCCATTACGTCCATCAACAACAAAGATCACAATGTCGGCCTCGGCAATCGCTTGTTCAGCTTGCCGCGCCATTTCATGCAAAATCCCATCTTTAACAAGAGGCTCAAAACCCCCCGTATCAATGACCAAAAACGGCTTCCGTCCCAAACGCCCAATACCATAATGGCGGTCGCGGGTCACACCGGGCATATTAGCTACCAGCGCGTCCCGGCTACGTGTTAAACGGTTAAACAGGGTGGACTTCCCAACATTAGGTCGTCCAACTAAGGCAATCGTTGGCCTCATTGAGTCTCCAAAGCATAAACCCCGCCTTTGCGGGTTTGAACGATGACAGTTGAGCCCATTGTTTTGGGAGTTGCTGTAATCGGTGAGCTATCTAACTGATACCGCCCAGCACGCCGCCCATCTTCTTTTTGTAAGAAATGAACTTCGCCTTGGGCATCCCCAACTACTACCATCCCTGCAACAACAGTGGGAGCAGTTAATTGGCGATTTGCTAGGCTTTCTTGTTTCCATACAGTCTTGCCTGTGGCCTTTTCTAGAGCCCACACAAAACCTTTGCTATCAGTTAAATATAAATTTCGTGTATCAACTGCTAACGCATTGGCTGAGGCAAGGTCACGAGACCAGAGTGCCGCGCCAGATGCACCGAGATCAAAGCACGTTGTTTTCCCTTGATAAGCCGATGCACAAATTGAGCGTCCATCGATTGTCGGCGAGGCAACAATATCAGCTACCCGTTCTAATTCAGTTGTGCCTTTCGGGCTACTGACAGAACCTTCCCATACCAACGCACCATTATCAAGCTGTAATGCTAATAATCTGCCATTAGGAAAACCAGAGAAGACATAGTTCTCCGCCAAAACGGGGGAACCAACAGCCCGTAAGGTTAATGGTGGATTCCCACGTTGATATGACCATTTGATTTTTCCAGTAAGAATATCCAAAGCATGAAGCCGATTATCCCCACTTTTAACGATCACAGAACTTGCTGTTACTAAGGCTGGCGCTAAGACTTCTGTGCTAACTGTGCTTTGCCACAATGGTTCACCATTGATGGCGGAAAGAGCGATAACTTCTGCCTTGGGCGTGGTCACTACAACGGTGTCACCACCAACCGCTACACCTCCCGCAAGCGATTTTGCAACTTGCACTCGCCAGAGTTGTTGTCCAGCGTCAATCCGCGTCAGCGTGCCATCCTGTCCTGCAATAAACACTCGTGAACGGTCAGCGGCTGGCGCAAATTGATAAATTTCGCCACTACCTGCATTTGTCGACCATGCTACTTTCACGCTTACTGGATTCTGAATTTTGGCTAACTCAGCGAGTTTTGGCTTGTTACTTGAACAAGCAGCGACAAGTAAGGCAGAAAGCAACAAGCCAGAATAACGAAATGTTGATACGTGGCGGAACATCATTACGCTCCTTCAAGGGAATCAAGTTTCTGTTGTAGAACTTCCTGCATCAATTTCACTTCGCGATTAGTACTCTCTTTTTCTAACTGTGTTAGGGCAGCTTGGTAAGCTGTTCGCGCCTCTGTTTTTTTGTCTTGTGCCAGTAAGACATCACCTTTCATTTCAGTAAATCGCACATCGAAAATAGGACTATGGCTTGCAGCCAATTGTGCAAGAGCCTCACTGTAGCTCTTTTCATCAAGTAAAACGGCAGCTAGATTCAGTCTGGCAAGATCACGTAACTCATCCTTACCATTTTCTACAATCCAGGTTAACTGTGCCTTTGCAGTTTTCAAATCACCTGCATCAAAAGATGATTTTGCGGCTAACAACGCACCTTGCTGTGCAGCAAGGGTTGAACCAAATTTTTCAGCCAACTCTCCTGTTGCAGCCTTAATTTTTTGTGCATCATTTTGATTAACGTCATGTTGCAACACAGCAAAAACACTGGCGGCTTGCGCAGCCTGATTACGTTGATACCAGTTCCAGCCTTGCCAAGCAGCGGCGGCAATTGCTAAGGCTAACAGGACATTGGTAATCCAATTTCCATATTGCTTCCACCACGCCTTTAGCTCGTCAAGCTTTTCCTGCTCTTCTAAATCGTATACAGCCATTTACTTATACCTCCTCTTTAGCATCATCAC
>CAZOBT010000086.1:0-8888 GCA_964578025.1 uncultured Rhodocyclaceae bacterium
GATCGGGAAGCCGTGCGTTGGTTTCAAAAAGCCGCTGCCGCAGGTGAGCCATATAGTATGAATAATTTGGCATGGATGTATGAACAAGGACGCGGCATTGAACAAAGCAATCAACTAGCGTTAATGTGGTATGACAAAGCAATTGCAGCGGGGCATCCGAGTGCCAAAAAATACGCGGATCGCTTACGGGAGCAAAATAAGTCTGGGTACTAATCCTCACAATAGTGGCTAAACAAGAGGGGATAAGGCGGATATACAAACGGGCGTTTTTCACTTAACATCCCGCCTTTTCCCCTTTCTGCACGGTAGATTTATGTCCCATTTGATGAATACCTATGCACGCCAAGCGGTCGCCTTTACGCATGGCGAAGGCTGTCGGGTTTACGACACAGAAGGCAAAGAGTACTTCGATGCCCTGTCTGGCATTGCCGTCAATACCTTGGGGCATAATCATCCAAAATTGGTCGCCGCCATTGCACAGCAAGCAGGCCAATTACTGCATACCTCGAATTTGTATCGCATCCCACAACAAGAAGCCCTCGCCGATAAATTGGCGGCCTTATCTGGGATGGATGAAGTTTTCTTTAGCAACTCGGGTTGTGAAGCCAATGAAGCGGCGATTAAGTTAGCGCGCTTTTATGGGCATAAAAAAGGGATTGAGCTGCCCACCATCATCGTGATGGAACATGCCTTCCACGGACGGACGATGGCTACCTTGTCTGCCACCGGTAATCGTAAAGCGCAAGCTGGTTTTGAACCGCTGGTGAGCGGCTTCTTGCGTGTGCCTTACAACGATATTCAAGCGATTCGCACCATTGCCGAACATAACAAAAATGTCGTGGCAGTGATGTTTGAGATCATTCAAGGCGAAGGTGGGATTCATCTTTCTTCCCCTGAGTATCAACGCGAAGTGCGGCAGATTTGCGATGCCAATGGCTGGTTGATGATTTGCGACGAAGTGCAATGTGGCATGGCGCGTACTGGGCAATGGTTTGGCTATCAACATACCAAGGTGCAACCCGACATCATTACCTTGGCAAAAGGCTTAGGCTCTGGTGTGCCGATTGGGGCATGTTTAGCTGGGGGCAAAGCCGCTGGCTTGTTTGGCCCAGGCAATCATGGTTCAACCTTTGGTGGCAATCCGTTAGCCTGTACCGCTGCATTAACGACAATTGCAACGATTGAAGAAGACGGTTTGCTACACGCCGCCGAAGCGCGTGGGGCGCAAATTTGCGCTGGAATCGCTGCCGCTCTCGCTGACGTTAAAGGCATTGTCGAGATTCGTGGTAAAGGCTTGATGATTGGGATCGAGCTAGATCGTCCCTGTGCCGATTTAGTCAAGCAAGCTCTGGCGGCAGGGCTGCTAATCAATGTGACGGCAGATAAAGTCGTCCGCTTATTGCCGTCTTTGATTATCAGTGAAGCAGAAGCCAACGAATTAGTACAACGTTTGTCTGCCCTGATCCGTCATTTCCTCAACGGCTGAGACCCTACTTGAAGGCTTATTGCCCATGAGTATTAAACACTTCCTACAATTTAACGACTTTAGCCGTGAAGAGATTGAATATCTGTTCACGCGCAGTCACTGGATTAAAAAGAAATTTAAATCCTACGAGACCTACCATCCGCTGCATGACCGCACCTTAGTCATGATCTTTGAAAAAGCGAGTACGCGGACTCGTTTGTCATTTGAAGCGGGGATTCAGCAACTTGGCGGTTCGGCAATCTACTTGAATACCCGTGATTCGCAACTGGGACGCGGTGAACCAGTAGAAGATGCGGCACAAGTGATTTCGCGCATGAGCGATTTGGTGATGATTCGTACCTTTGAGCAAGAAATCATTGACCGCTTCGCCGCCAATTCGCGTGTTCCTGTCATTAACGGCTTAACTAATGAATACCACCCCTGCCAAATTTTGGCTGACATCTTTACCTATATCGAACACCGTGGCTCGATTCAAGGTAAGACAGTGGCATGGATCGGCGACTCTAATAACGTCTGCAATACTTGGTTGCAAGCGGCTGAGGTCTTAGATTTCAACGTCCATGTTTCTACCCCCCCCGGTTACGAAGTTGAGGCTGAGCGGGCTGGCCTGTATGGCACGGATCACTTTGAACAATTTGCTGACCCAATGGAAGCGGCGCGTGGTGCGGACATCGTTACCACCGATGTGTGGACATCAATGGGTTTTGAAGCCGAAAACGAAGAACGCTTACGCGATTTTGCCGATTGGCAAGTCGATGGCGACATGATGAAAGTCGCTGGTAAAGAGTCGATCTTCTTACATTGCCTTCCCGCCCACCGAGGCGAAGAAGTTGCCGCCGAAGTCATTGATGGGCCACAAAGTTTTGTGTGGGATGAAGCCGAAAACCGCCTGCATGTCCAAAAAGCCTTGATGGAATATCTGCTCAAAGGTCGTGTTGATTGATCCGCCATTAAAAATTTAGTTTTATTCACGTAACGTATTAAGAAAATTAGGAAAGTTAGGAAGATTTCGTATGAGCGATGTAAAAAAAGTGGTCTTAGCCTATTCCGGTGGCTTAGATACTTCCGTTATTTTGAAATGGTTGCAAGACGTTTACCAATGTGAAGTCGTGACCTTTACCGCTGACTTAGGCCAAGGTGAAGAGTTGGAGCCTGCACGCGCTAAGGCATTGCAATTTGGCATCAAGCCCGAAAACATCTTTATTGATGACGTGCGCGAAGAATTTGTGCGTGATTTCGTTTTCCCGATGTTCCGTGCTAACACGGTGTATGAAGGCGAATACTTGCTTGGTACGTCAATTGCTCGGCCTTTGATTGCCAAGCGTTTGGTTGAAATCGCCAATCAAACCGGGGCGGATGCGATTTCCCACGGTGCAACAGGCAAAGGCAATGACCAAGTGCGCTTTGAACTGGGGGCTTACGCGCTGAAACCCGGCATTAAAGTGATTGCCCCGTGGCGTGAGTGGGATTTGCTATCGCGTGAAAAGCTGCTGGCCTATGCCGAACAGCATGGCATTCCTATCGAAATGAAGCATAAACAAGGTGGCTCTCCCTACTCGATGGATGCCAATTTGTTGCACATCAGCTTTGAAGGCCGTCACTTAGAAAACCCTGCCGCCGAAGCTGAAGAATCCATGTGGCGGTGGACGGTGTCCCCCGAAGCTGCTCCCGATGCGGCGGAATACCTTGACCTGGAATTTGTGCAAGGTGATGTAGTAGCAATCAATGGACAAACAATGGCAGCGCATGAAGTGCTGGCCACATTGAACCAACTCGGTGGCAAACATGGCATTGGGCGTTTGGACTTGGTAGAAAACCGCTACGTCGGCATGAAGTCGCGTGGTTGCTACGAAACCCCCGGCGGTACGATTCTGCTCAAGGCACACCGCGCCATTGAATCCATCACCTTAGACCGTGAAGTGGCGCACCTCAAAGATGACTTGATGCCACGTTACGCCAGCTTGATTTACAACGGCTACTGGTGGAGTCCTGAGCGTAAAGCTCTGCAAGTGTTGATCGACCACACCCAACAAACCGTCAATGGTTGGGTGCGCTTGAAGCTGTATAAGGGCAATGTGATTGTGGTGGGGCGTGATTCCAAGAGCGATTCCTTGTTCGACCCAACCATCGCTACGTTTGAAGACGATGCAGGGGCTTACGATCAGAAAGACGCTGGCGGCTTCATCAAGCTCAACGCCTTACGGATGCGCATTGCCGCTAACTTGGCAGCCAAGAAAGGTAACTAAGCATGGACGGTGGAGGATTGTGGGGCTTCAGCGAAGAGCAAATTGCTGAACTTGGCGCGACTTGGGGCATTGGAGCCTTCATCCTCTTCATGCTCTTTATCATTGGCGAGATTGCATGGAAATCTAAAGCGGGTAAAACAGGCACATTTGTGCTGTTCTTTGTCCTTGCTTTTGGCATGGTCGGCTTTATCGCCAAAACTATTATTCAAAAAATTTGGGGTATTTAACGATGTCGCAATTTGACAATGTTTCCGTTGTAAAAGCTGCCAACGTATATTTTGATGGCAAATGCGTGAGCCATACTGTTGTTTTGGCAGATGGTACGAAAAAGACCGTCGGCGTAATTCTGCCGTCTAGCCTGACCTTCAATACTGGCGCGCCAGAAATCATGGAAGGTGTCGGTGGTGCTTGCCGTGTCAAGTTGGCAGGGGCAAGCGAATGGACGACTTACGGTGCAGGTCAATCCTTTAACGTTCCCGGCAATTCCTCGTTTGAAATTGCGTGTGACGAGCCTTACCACTACGTTTGCCACTTCGGTTAATAGGATTCCACCATGCCCTCGTTTGATTTTTCTTCCGAAGCGGACATGGTGGCGTTGAAAAACGCCATTGATGTCGCAGCGCGGCAAATTGAAAACCGCTACGATTTCAAAGGCACCAGTGCCAAGGTCGAGTTAAACGAAAAAGACAAAATCATTACCTTGTATGGTGATTCTGACTTCCAACTTGACCAAATCAAAGACCTTCTTTTCCCCGCAATGGAAAAGAAGGAAAAAGAAAGCACCAAGCGTTTAGATCATCAAACGGTGCAAAAAGTCTCTGGGAATAAGGTTAAACAAGACCTGAAGATCAAAATCGGGATCGAAACCGAATTGGCGAAGAAAATCGTCAAGTTAATCAAAGATTCTAAGCTCAAGGTACAAGCCTCGATCCAAGGCGATACCGTGCGCGTACAAGGCGCGAAGCGTGATGACTTGCAAGCCGCAATTGCCCAAGTCACCAAAACGATCTCTGATTTCCCGATTCGTTACGGCAATTTCCGCGATTAGTTACCAGATTGCCGTGCGTTTGCTGTATTTGGTCTAAGTAGCAATAAAGCTAGATAAGGCTTATTGGATAAGCTAAGTCTAAAAATTTTAGATTTGGTCTTTAATTCGATGGCCTTTAGCTCAATAAAAAGCCCCTACAAAAATGTAGGGGCTTTTTTTACTACATCGGCTAACGCTTACTTGACGCAATCCACGTAATAACGTCCATCTGCTCCTTTGACTAAGCCATGAATGTCGGTTTCAAAGCCGGGGAAGCGGGCGTTGAAGTTACGCGCGAATTCAAGGTATTTGCAAATGGTGTCGTTAAAACGTTCGCCGGGAATCAACAGCGGAATCCCCGGTGGATAGGGGGTGAGCAACACGGCGGTAACGCGCCCGAGCAATTCATCGACCGGTACACGCTCAATTTCGCGGTGTGCCATTTTGGCAAAGGCATCCGCTGGGCGCATCGCGGGTTCCATATTCGACAAATACATCTCTGTCGTCAGGCGCGCCACGTCAGTTTCTTTGTATACCGCATGGATTTGTAAGCACAGATCACGCAGGCCAACCCGTTCATAACGTGGATGTTTGGCAACGAACTCCGGTAATACCTTCCATAAAGGCTGGTTACGGTCGTAATCGTCTTTGAACTGTTGTAAGGCAGTGAGCAGGGTGTTCCAGCGGCCTTTGGTAATGCCGATGGTGAACATGATGAAGAAGCTATACAGGCCACATTTTTCAACGATTACCCCATGTTCCGCGAGGTATTTGGTGACAATCGCGGCGGGAATGCCGATGTCGTCAGCAAAGTCGCCATCGACATCAAGGCCGGGGGTGATAATGGTGGCCTTGATTGGGTCAAGCATGTTGAAGCCTTCGGCGAGATTGCCAAAGCCATGCCAACGGTCGCCCGCTTTTAGCATCCATGCGTCACGCTCTTCGATACCTTCCTCGGAAAGATCGTCTGGCCCCCACACCTTAAACCACCAATCCGCGCCCCATTCTTCATCGACTTTACGCATGGCGCGGCGGAAATCTAAGGCTTCGGCAATCGACTCTTCCACCAAGGCCGTGCCACCCGGCTCTTCCATCATCGCCGCTGCCACATCGCAAGAGGCAATAATCGAATATTGCGGGGAGGTTGAGGTGTGCATCAAATAGGCTTCGTTAAACACATCGCGGTCAAGGTGTTGATTTTCTGCATCTTGCACCAAGATTTGCGAGGCTTGCGACAAGCCCGCTAACAGCTTATGCGTTGATTGTGTAGAGAACACCATTGACTCTTTACAGCGCGGGCGATCCGCGCCAATTGCATGGTAATCACCATAGAAATCATGGAAAGCCGCATGGGGCAACCACGCTTCGTCAAAGTGCAAAGTGTCGATTTTGCCGTCCAACTCTTCTTTAATCGCCTCAACGTTGTACAACACGCCATCATAGGTAGATTGCGTAATGGTTAACACGCGTGGCTTGCCATTGCTGGCTTTAGCAAACGGATGCGCAGCGATTTTCTTTTGGATATTGTCCCAAGCAAATTCGGATTTCGGGATTGGGCCAATGATCCCGTAGTTGTTGCGCGTTGGCATCAAAAACACTGGAATCGCGCCCGTCATCATGATCGAATGCAAAATGGATTTATGGCAATTGCGATCAACAACCACAATATCGCCGGGGGCAACGGTGGAGTGCCAGACGATTTTGTTCGAGGTCGACGTGCCGTTGGTGACGAAGTACAAGTGGTCACAGTTAAAAATCCGGGCGGCGTTACGTTCCGACGCAGCAACAGGGCCAGTGTGATCGAGTAATTGGCCTAATTCTTCCACCGCATTACATACGTCAGCCCGCAACATGTTTTCACCAAAGAATTGGTGGAACATCTGCCCAACCGGGCTTTTTAAGAACGCCACACCACCAGAGTGTCCGGGGCAGTGCCATGAATACGAGCCATCAGCAGCGTAATGGGTTAGGGCGCGGAAGAAAGGCGGGGGTAAGGAGTCAACATAGGCTTTCGCTTCACGCACCACATAGCGGGCGACGAATTCTGGCGTGTCTTCAAACATATGAATAAAGCCATGTAATTCGCGCAACACATCATTGGGAATGTGGCGGCTAGTGCGGGTTTCACCATGCAAGAAAATCGGAATTTCGCTGTTGCGTAAGCGGATTTCTTTGACGAAGGAACGTAGTTCGGCGATGGTTTCTTGTTCGGCAATGACTAATTCTTCATCATCAATCGACAAAATAAAGGCTGAACCCCGGCTTTGTTGCTGGGCAAAGGAACTGAGGTCGCCATAGCTAGTGACCCCTAAGACTTCCATGCCTTCTTTTTCAATGGCTTCTGCCAAGGCACGAATGCCTAAACCTGAGGCGTTTTCAGAACGAAAGTCTTCGTCAATGATAATGACGGGAAAATGAAATCGCATAATACCTACTCGTTTCGTACTGGTTAGATTTTCGGCAAGGTGACACCCACCTGCCCTTGGTATTTGCCACCACGGTCACGGTAGGAGGTTTCGCACACTTCGTCGGATTCAAAGAATAAAACCTGCGCACAGCCTTCCCCGGCGTAGATTTTGGCGGGTAAAGGTGTGGTATTCGAAAATTCGAGCGTCACATACCCTTCCCATTCGGGTTCAAAAGGGGTGACGTTGACGATGATGCCGCAACGGGCATAGGTGGATTTGCCCAAGCATACGGTTAAGACGCTGCGGGGAATGCGGAAGTATTCAACAGTACGCGCTAGGGCGAAGGAATTGGGGGGGATGATGCAGACATCGGCTTCGACTTCCACAAAAGATTTAGGGTCGAAGTTTTTGGGATCAACCACGGTGGAGTTGATATTGGTAAAGACTTTGAATTCACGGGCGCAGCGAATATCGTAACCATAGCTTGATGTGCCATACGAAACGATTTTCTCCCCATTCACCTCACGCACTAGCTCCGGTGAAAAAGGCTCGATCATGCCGTGTTCTTGTGCCATACGGCGAATCCATTTATCAGACTTAATAGCCATGTTCTGCTGCCCAGCGACAAAATAAGAAAGGCGGGATTTTACCCGCCTTTGCCTAGGTTTTTTGTGACAAATCGCGTTATCTGGGTTTTATGTCTTAACTATTTTTGACTACGATATTGGGGAATTTGCTGCTCATGTCTTTAGCTTTTTCCGCAATTTTGACCGCAACCCGGCGGGCGATTTGGCGATAAATCTCGGCAGCGCGGGAATCGGGTGCGCCAACAACCGTAGGATTGCCGCTATCTGCGAGCTGGCGAATGGACAGTTCTAAAGGCAACGCACCTAAAAACTCCACCCCGTAATCTTGGCACATTGCCACGCCACCGCCTTGCCCAAAAATATGCTCTTCATGCCCACAGTTTTGGCAAATATGGATGCTCATATTTTCAACAATGCCCAAAATAGGAATGCCGACTTTTTCAAACATCTTCAAACCCTTACGCGCATCAATCAGGGCGATGTCTTGCGGCGTGGTGACAACGACTGCCCCTGTAACTGGGACTTTTTGAGCCAAAGAAAGTTGGGTATCCCCCGTACCGGGCGGCAAATCAACGACCAAGTAATCCACGTCTTGCCAACGGGTTTGATTTAATAATTGATCTAAGGCTTGCATCACCATCGGCCCACGCCACACCATTGGCGTTTCGGTATCAACCAAGAAACCAATCGACATCGCTTGCAGGCCATGCGCTTGCAAAGGCTCCATGATTTGCCCGTCTAAGGAATCTGGCTGTTGCCCAGCAATACCCAGCATTTGGGGCTGGCTTGGACCATAAATGTCGGCATCTAACAAGCCAACCGTTGCCCCTTCTTGCGCCAAGGCCAAAGCTAGGTTCACCGCTGTAGTGCTTTTACCAACGCCGCCTTTGCCTGAAGAAATGGCGATGATGTTTTTTACGCCGGGCAGCAGTTTGACCCCACCCTGCACCGCATGGGCAACGATTTTGCTGTAGACATTACAACTCACGTTGTCTACGCCGGGTAAGACTTTTAACGCACCAATCACTTGTTGTTGCAAGCCATCCAGTTGGCTGTTGGCGGGATAGCCTAATTCGACATCAAGGCTGACATTGCCACCATTGATTTTGATATTTTTTGCTGCGCGACCATCCA
>CAZOBT010000087.1:0-8806 GCA_964578025.1 uncultured Rhodocyclaceae bacterium
TAAGCCACGGTCGGCGGCGTTCGTCACACCAACACGGTGGATTTTTGCAGCTTGTTTAAAGCTCGGTGCGTCAGGTGAAAGATGAATCACCATTTGCGCAAAATCCTGAAACTCACGCAATAAGTCCGTTTTGCTTACGTTCAGACTCACCTCAACACTTACTTCTAATGCGTCCACCAAGGCAGAAAACAGGGCGTAGACAACAATTTCGTAAATCTTGTCGATACTGCGTTTTAAGCCCGGTTCTTGCCAGAACAGATTAAGAAACTCATCCAAGGCAAATCCGGCAATGCCAGCTTGCTCCACGTAGCCAAGCCCCGTCGACATTTGCGCTAACTTATTGTTAAAGCAGTGATAAATATAGGCTTCAACTGCCCCATTCTTCGCACGGTTTATCGCACCAAGCACGCTTAATGTACTTGGTGGAATGGCATTGTTGTTGAATAAATCATCTTGATATTTTGCGGAAGAACTGGAGGTTCTACCTAAGAATGGCAAACAAATTTCGTCGCGCCAGCGTTTAGAGCGAATGCGATATGTTTCCAATTGGGCAAGATCAATATCGGCAACGACCCGATCACGGTACAAAATTTCGGCAATTTGAATCGGTTTATAGAAATGCGCCCGGCTCTTGCGAATTAAGGTATCCAATGCTGATTTTGCAAGGGCTTCTTGCGGATTCATACAAGCTCCAAAACAGGTTGAATATTCTCCCCCAACTCGCTCCCGCTCCCATGAGTGCTCACTTCCCCGTGCAAGCTACGCAGCATTTCACGGGCGATGGCTTCGACCACGGGGACGGTGACGGAATTACCGGCGACTTTGCGGGCTTGGGAATAGGGCAGGGGGATTTGGTAGCTGTCGGGGAAACCTTGCAAGCGCAGCATTTCGCGGCTGGTTAAACGCCGTTCGCCATTCACCACCAAATAGTTGTAACTCCCTTCGGCGCGTAAGGCACAGCTATAGGGTAGGGCAGAAATATTGCCGCCGATATTTTCATGCCAAATGGAGGGCATTGGCGGCGTTTTTTTTAAGGCCGCCCAACGTTTAGCCTTCATTTCTGGCTTTAAGAAATAACTGGCTTCGACCTCTTCTTGAGCTTGCAGGATTTCACTTAGCGGGCGATAAAACCCCGGCGGCGTAGGAAATTGGAAGGGTAAGTTCGCCAAAAACCCCACCAAATAAATGCGTTCGCGTTTTTGTGGCACACCAAAATGCAGGGAATTCAGCACCTTGTAATGGACGTGATAACCCAAAGCCTCTAGGTGCTGAATAATTACCGCCAACGTCCGCCCCCCATCATGGCTGGTTAGGCGTTTCACATTTTCTAAGAAGAATGCTTGGGGGCGTTTCGCGGCAAGAATGCTTTCAATATTAAAAAACAGCGTCCCTCGCGTGTCTTCAAACCCACGCTGTTTTCCCGCAATCGAAAACGGCTGGCAAGGAAAGCCTGCTAACAAAATGTCATGATCGGGAATCGCTTCTGGGGCAATGGCATTGATGTCACCAAACGGAACTTCGCCAAAATTGGCGGCATACATCGCTTGAGCATGACGATCCCATTCCGAGGAAAACACGTTGCGGCAACCAAGGCGTTCAAAGCCTAAACGAATGCCACCAATTCCTGCGAAGAGATCAATGGTGCGAAAACGCATCGAGGCACGACTTTCTATCATTTGGTCTATTTTCCAACAACAAGGACAGACCTTGTTCATTGGCTAATTTTTGATTTGGTCTAGAATTTTACTAAAACTCCAGCCCCGGCATGGCTTTGATTCCGGCTTGGAAGGCGTGTTTGAGCATACCGATTTCGCTTACGGTGTCGGCGGCTTCGAGCAATTCGGTGGGGGCGGCGCGTCCGGTGATGATGACGTGTTGCATTTCTGGGCGACGATAGAGGACGGCTAAAACGTCGGCTAAGTCTAACCAGCCATACTTAAAAGCGTAGGTCATTTCGTCCAAAATCACTAAACCGATGTCAGGATTATTCAGATGTTCACAGGCCACCCGCCATGCGTCTTGGGCGGCTTCGGTATCTTTGGTCTTATCTTGCGTTTCCCAAGTAAAACCTTGCCCGCCGACATGCCATTGCACTTTGGTCTGTTGCCGGAAAAAGGCTTCTTCGCCCGTGTCAGAACGACCTTTGACAAATTGCACTACTGCCGCATTTAGGCCATGCCCTAAAGCGCGGGCTAACACGCCAAACGCCGCCGAGGATTTACCTTTGCCATTGCCCGTATTCACCACCAAGACCCCGCGTTCTTCTTGCGCGGCGGCGATTTTGCCGTCGATCACGGCTTTTTTACGTGCCATGCGCTGCTGATAGCGGGCTTCGGCGGTGTCAGCGGGGTTAGCGGGGTTAGCAGGGTTAGAGGTAGTCATGAGTTTTCCTTTTTTCTTATGGGGCTGAAATTTAATTTATTGTGGAATAAAGCAACGTTGCCCATGTGCTTCAACAACGTGGAGGGGGTAATCGTAGAGCGGGGACAGATGCTCGGCGGTGAGCATGGTATCGACACTGCCCAAGGCGGTGCGCCCATCGCCATAAATCAGCAAAGCTTGATCGGCATATCGCCACGCCAAGGCGGGTTCATGCAAAACCATGACCACACTTGCTCCGGCGGCCGCTTGTTCCTGCATCAGTTCGAGCATGGCAATTTGATGTTTGAGGTCTAAATGCGCCAGCGGTTCATCTAACAAGTACAAGGCAGGGGCTTGTGTGAGTAGCGCGGCAATCGCCAAACGTTGCCGTTCGCCCCCCGATAAGGTTTGCACATCACGTTGTTCAAAACCATGTAAACCCACACGCAATAAGGCCGAACGGGCAAGTTTGAGATCATCACTAGATTCCCAATCCCAACGTCCAAGATGCGGATGTCGCCCAATCAAGACGGTTTCTAAGACAGTGGCAGAAAAGGCATCGCCACGATGCTGACCCAGCCAAGCGCGTAATTTCGCCGCCGTTTTCACCCCATGTACGGCATAACTTTTGCCTTGGAGCAACACATCGCCAGCAACAGGTTGGCGCAACCCGGCAAGGACAGAAAGTAAGGTCGATTTCCCTGCACCATTACGCCCCAAAATTGCCAAACGTTGCCCCGCCGCGAGGGAAAAATTCAGGCCACAACACACATGATGTTGCCCCGCCTCGCCTTGCCCAATTTGCACCACCAGATCATGGGCAGAAAGTTGGGTGGGTTGCTGCGTACTCATTGTTGGCCTCCCTTGCCCTGACTAGCGATGATTGCCGCGTGACAACAAAAACAAAAAGACGGGCACACCCAGCAGCGCGGTCAACACACCAACCGGGAGTTGCTGCGGTGCAACCACAGTACGCGCTAAGGTATCAGCTAAGACCAATAAACAGCCGCCGACCAAGGTAGCGGCGGGTAACAATAAACGTTGGTCATTGCCCAAGGCCAAACGCACTAAATGCGGCACCACCAAGCCAATAAAGCCGATTGACCCGGCAGTTGTCACGGCAATCGCTGTGGCTAAGGCGGCTAAAAAATAAATCAATCGCCGCAACCGGGTAACAGCAACGCCAAGGGTATGCGCCATATCGCCACCACGTAAGAGCAAATTCAGCTCTCGCGCAAAGGGCAAACTGGCAAGCAGTAAAGTCAACAAAGCCAGCAAAATCGGGACGGGATCATTGGCATGGGCAAGGTCGCCCATGAGCCAAAACAACATGCCACGTAATTTGTGTTCCGGGGCAACCGTTAGCAACAAGGCCACGACAGCACCACAGCCCGAGGCAATAATTACCCCGGTTAATAACAAACGGGTTTGTGTCCAACTGCCATCGCCGCGTGCTAGACCAAACACAAGGAGCATGGCCAGTAACGCGCCAGCAAAGGCACTGGCATTGGTTAACAAGGTACTCAGACCAAATAAAATCGCCAATAACGCGCCAACCCCTGCCCCGCCAGAAATACCTAAAACGTAAGGATCAGCCAGCGGATTACGCAGCAATACCTGCATCAACGCCCCCGCTAAGGCAAGCAAACCGCCACAGGCAAAGGCGGCTAAGGCGCGGGGCAGACGGAGGCTCAACACCACCTCTGCCCCATCCACCTCTTGCCCGCACAACGCCGCCCAAACATCGGACGGCGCAAGGCGCAGCGAGCCAACCGCCAAGGCCAAAATCAAACTCGCCCCTGCCAGCACAAGGAGGGAAACCAGTACCAACAGAGTACGACGGCGGTTAAGCATAACGATTCAAGCTCAATTTATTTAGGCGCGTAACGCACACCAACAAAGAGGTTTGCACCGGGGGTGGCGTAGTCACGTACTAACTCATATTTTTTATCAAAAATATTGTTTGCACGGGCAAAAACTTCCCATTCCTTACTGACTTTGTAACGCGCCAAAAGGTTTATCAAACCATAACCCGCAAGGCGTTGGGCTTCGGTATTGTTTTTATCGTTATAACGTTGTCCTGAAAGCTGGGTTTCTACACCGAAACGCCAAGCTCCAAGGTCATGGCTAACAGCCAACTTAGCTGCTTCTTTTGCGCGATGGCGTAAAAGTTTATTCAGCTCAGTATCACGATGGTCTTGTAGGTCAAGGCTAGCGTTCACATAAAAGCCAGCGAGTTTTCCATCATAGGCCAGCGTCCATCCTTCTAATTCTGCCTTAGCGACGTTTGCCGGAATCCATAAGCCCCCCACACCAACTGGTGCCCATTCCACAAGGTTCTTTACCTTGTTTTGGTAATAGGTCAACGAAGTGTGGTGATTGCCCACTTCATAATGAATCGCGGCTTCACGGTTTTGCGCAATTTCTGGCTTCAGATCAGGATTCCCCGCCCCCGGCCAGTACAGGTCGTTAAACGTTGGCGCACGGAAAGCATTCCCTGCGGAGATATTGGCACGCAAGGTCTGCGTTAATTGGTAGCCATAGGCGGCAGAGCCTGTGGTACGACCACCAAACTGTGAATTGTCATCATGACGAGCATTCACTTGGAAACGATGTTTATCAATATTACCCGTCCACCCTAGTTGGGCAGCATTGATAGCCCGCTCTTTGGCATAAGATGAACCATTGACTTTTTGCTCAGTGCGTTCTAAGGCAAACAAGGCCATACCAATTGGTAACTTAATGTCATTTTGCCATTGGTATTGAGTTTGCTCTGTACGAATTGAGGATGTTGGATTGCCATTTGCAAACTGTCGCCCATCATCACTGCTTTGCCCAAACTTCAAGGTACTTTGCCAGTTATCCGTTAGGCGATTACGCGAAAAGATGTTCCAGCCAGCCACTGTTTCGGCTTGCTTCCAATCGGTAGTTTTTGGTGAGCCATCGTAGCGATTCCAGCCATCCGAATATAAATAGCTGGCTCCGATTTCATGCTCAGGGGTGATGGCATAGGACAGACTCCCTGAACTACTCTTGTTGTAGAAGCCATCTTTATCGCTATTGTAGTTTGAATTCTTTGGATTACGTAGCGCGCTAAAGCCATCACTTTTCTTTTCCGCGACTTGGAAGTTGTATCGCCAACCATTCTCCCCACCGGAAACACCTGCACCAAGGCTACGGGTATTCCATGAACCTGCGCCTGCCTCGGCATAAAATTGTGCTGGGCCGCTACCGCGTTTGGTGAAAATTTGTACTACACCACCAATCGCATCTGAACCATATAAAGAAGAGCAAGAGCCACGCAAAATCTCTACCCGTTCAACTTGTTCTAAAGGAATAAATCCCCAGCTTGCACTGCCTGTTGATGCAGAAGCGATACGTACACCATCCACCAACACTAAGGCATGGTTATCATTTGCGCCACGGATCATGACATTGCTTTGCGTACCAGGGCCACCACGCGAAGTTAATTCAATTCCGGGCTGACGTGCCAGTAAATCGCTAATTGTCGTTGCTGCGCCCGCATTTTGAATTTCTTCCCGCTCAATTACGGTGACATCCGCTAATACTTCACTGGCACGCATTGGTTGACGGCTAGCGGTAACAACCACAGGGTCTAAGGTTGTTTCGGCAAAAGCTGAGTGCGCACTCAACGCTGCAATGATAAAAACGAGGGGCTTAAGACGTGGATTCATGGATAACTCCTAATTCCGGCAAGCGTCCCCGCACGCCGGTGGATCAATGGCAAGAAGGCCAAGGGGAGTTTTGTTGCATGTAGAAGAAGGAGGAAATCAGAACGAATCAAAATTTGCCACATTCGCCCACCGCGTCACCACCCCGTGACACTTCCGGTGAAGTCGCAGCAGGCCGGTCTCCGGGCTGGTAAGTTTTGACGTATCGCCTTCCCAAAACATTGTTTCAGTGGCTTTGTGATACGCCCGCACTTATTCACCGTTGCGGGGGCAGCAGCGGAATCAAACCGCTTTCCCGTTTAACCATCTACAACCTAGCACAATATTTTTTAGGCTATAAAAATGGCACCTGATACGGAGTTCGCATTTTTCGGCGTTGTTAGTGTAAAAAACGTAGAAAAAAGCAAAACAGCCGAAAATTTTACTACAAATTCTTACGGTTTGGCGACTAGAAAAATTGGCAGTTTGTGCAAGAAAACCTTAAAATTGAGGCGAAAATGCAGTTATCGTTCAGGACTGCCAACCCTTAGCCATTTGATGGTGACCAAACCATGATTAGCGAACTTGACGCGCTCTCCGCAAAAATTGAAGCCGCGCTCGCCGTAATTGAAGAACTGCGGATTGAAAACAGTTCTTTGCAAGAACAATTACAAACCGTGGAAACGGAGCGTAACTTTCTCCGCCAACGCCTAGAAGCGGCTCGCGCCCGCCTCGAATTACTGGTGCAACAATTACCAGAGGATCAAGCATCATGAGCGATAACACTTTTCTTGACATCAAATTGATGGGGCGGGAATACCGTGTTACCTGTGAGCTAGATCAGCAAAAAGACCTATTGGATGCTGCCAATCTGCTCAATGACAAATTACGCGAAGCCGCCGGGCGCAACCGTAGTGCGCAAACCGAACGCATTGCCATTATGGTGGCATTAAATTTGGCGCATGAATTGTTAGAACAACGCACCAATAACAGCGTAATCCCCGAACCTAGCACACCTTTGGTAATTGAACCAGCGTTTGACATTGAAGAAGCAAAGCGTAAAATTGCCGACATGGGTGCACGAATTGATTCCGTGCTAGGACAAGCCACAGTGTGAAAGTAAGCATTCGCTTGCTGGCATTGTGTCTTGGTAAATCCGAAACCCACCGGCTGTTCCCTGCGGTGTTCGATGAGACCATAAATTCCTTGAACCAATGCTTGCGTGGCATCGGTTGCTGATCGAAAACTGCTGTTGTGTGATGTCTCTCTGTCAGACATCCCTGAGGCGGGTGAAAGGCGACCACTCTGAACCCTCGGTTCAGGATGCCGGTTTTGCCGACACAGGCGGGGAACTCTCCATAAAAAGGGTGATAGATTACGATCTGTCACCCTTTTTTCTTGGCTAAATTTTCTCAACATTGGCGGTGCAACCATGCAAACTTGGCTTCTCCTCTATCTCGCACTTGGCACATTTACCGGATTTTTTGCAGGATTACTTGGGATTGGTGGTGGGGCAGTGATGGTGCCAGCCCTTGTTATGCTGTTTACGGCACAACAATTTGCTGGGGCAGAAGTCATGCACTTGGCTCTTGGCACATCCATGGCTGCCATCGTCTTTACTGCGATTTCAAGTATTCGCGCCCACCATGCCCATCAAGCGGTACGCTGGGCAATCGTGCGGCAAATTACACCCGGTATCTTGCTTGGCACATTTTTCGGTACATTGTTAGCCAGCCAAATTTCAACCCGTAACTTAGCCTTTTTGTTTACGGCATTTATTTGTTACGTTGCCTTCCAAATGATTGCCAACATCAAACCCAATCCACATCGTGACATGCCCAGCCCACTTGCAACTTCTGGGATTGGTGCGGGAATTGGTGCATTTTCTTGCTTAGTGGCGATTGGCGGCGGGGCATTATCTGTACCGTTTATGGTGTGGTGTAACGTACCAATGCGCCATGCCATCGGCACATCGGCGGCGATTGGTTTGCCGATTGCCCTTGGTGGGGCAATTGGCTATATCTTGAATGGTTGGCAGGTCGCCGGATTACCCGAGTACAGCCTTGGTTTTGTCTACCTACCTGCGGTTGCCTGTTTAACCCTCGCCAGCGTCCTCACCGCCCCCCTCGGCGCACGCCTCGCCCACACCCTTCCCGTCACCACCCTAAAACGCATCTTCGCCGCTGTGCTTCTTTTGCTAGCGTTCAAGATGCTGTATGGTTTGTTAGTGGCTTAAACGCTCAATGAGTTTGCAATTGCACAGCACCCTCCAAGTTATTGCAACGCTTTCATTTGCCGAGTTTGAGCTTGAATTTATTCTTGATGTAGAGAGTTCGGTTTCTGCAACTTTGCAGCGGTATGGCAAAAATGCTGAGCTTGGGAGGCAAGCTTATCTAGAAGGTTTAAGTAGGTCGTAGAAACTGGTTTGAATGCGCAAATCCATTTGATGCACGATGTAGCCCGCGTGGTTGGCTTTAAGGCTTGAGTTTTTTCAAATCAGTTTTCCTTTATTACTTACAGCCCTTGTCGCCTCTTGGCCTGACTGTAATTTACTGCTGCTTGAATACCCGAAAGAGATGGTTTTGCTGCGTAATCAAAATCTAGGGATTAAGACTACGATTGTTGAACAAGATTTGACCGGGTTTATTTGCCGTGGCCTAGATGTCTGTGATTTTTTTGGACTATTTTCAGTACTAGGCCACCCTGAGCTTGCAGCAATCTACCGTATGCACACATTCCAATAGATTAAGGTGTTAAATTCTGAGGATTTGGTT
>CAZOBT010000088.1:0-8748 GCA_964578025.1 uncultured Rhodocyclaceae bacterium
ACACGGACAGACCCGAGTGTTGCTTGGCGATGTTGTTGATGAGTTCCATCATGTTAACGGTCTTGCCTACACCAGCACCACCGAACAGACCAACCTTACCACCCTTAGCGAAGGGGCAAACCAAGTCGATCACTTTGATACCGGTTTCGAGCAAATCCACAGAGGGAGACAACTCGTCGAACTTCGGTGCCATTTGGTGAATAGCACGTTTTTCGTCAGTAGCGATTGGGCCAGCTTCGTCGATTGGGCGACCCAACACATCCATGATGCGACCCAATGTGCCATGACCAACAGGCACAGAAATGGGAGCACCAGTATTATTTACAGGCATGCCACGACGTAAACCATCGGTAGAACCGAGAGCAATCGTACGAACCACGCCATCACCCAATTGTTGTTGCACTTCAAACGTCAGGCCAGATTCGACCATATCGTTTTGAATAGAAGCATCCAACAACAGGGCATCGTACACTTTGGGCATCGCGTCGCGGGGGAACTGAATGTCCACCACAGCACCGATACACTGAACAATGGTACCTTGACTCATCTTGAAATCCTCAATAACTCGTTAAGCTTAAACGGCAGCGGCACCGCTGACGATTTCGGACAGTTCTTTGGTAATGGCTGCTTGGCGGGCTTTGTTATACACCAGCTTCAATTCAGCAATTACGTTCTTCGCGTTGTCTGATGCAGACTTCATCGCGACCATCCGGGCACTTTGTTCAGAGGCCATGTTCTCAGCAACCGCTTGATACACAACAGCCTCAACATAACGCACCAGCAAATCATCAATTACCGACTTTGCATCTGGCTCATACTGGTAATCCCACTTAGTCGGGTTAGAACCAACGGCTTCACCAGACAGTGGTAAAAGTTGTTCCATTACTGGCTCTTGCTTCATGGTGTTCACGAAGCGCGTATAAGCAATGTACAACTCGTCGATTTCACCTGCTGTGAATGCATCCAGCAATACCTTAACCGGGCCGATCAGCTTCTCGAGGTGAGGCTTATCTCCTAAGGAGACAACACTGGACACCACGTTCGCACCCAGGCGCTGCATGAAACCCAGCCCCTTGTTACCAATACAGGTAGCACGTACTGCGACGGAACCGGCTTCCCATTCCTTCATCTTGTTCAAGGTCAAGCGTTGTACGTTGGAATTTAAGCCACCGCACAACCCTTTATCTGATGTCACGATAATGACACCAACACTCTTGACCTGATCGCGTTTATTCAGGAACGGATGTCTGTACTCAGTCAGCGCATGAGACAGGTTCGCCGCCACGCGCCGGATTTTCTCACCATAGGGGCGAGCAGCACGCATACGATCTTGCGCTTTACGCATTTTCGATGCGGCTACCATCTCCATGGCCTTGGTGATCTTGCGCGTATTTTCTACGCTCTTGATCTTGTTACGAATTTCCTTGCCGCTAGGCATGGCGCTCTCCCTGCTGCGGAATTAGATCCAGCTTGCCTTGAATGCCTTGAGGGCTTCAGCCAGTTGCTTCTCGGAGTCAGCATCAAGATCCTTAGAGGATTCGAGCTTGCTCATCAGAGCTGCAGCGTTCTGCTTCAAGTAAGCCTGCATAGCCTTTTCACATTCCAAGGCACGCTTAACCTCAACGTCATCGAAATAGCCTTTGTCTGCTGCATACAGCGTAATAGCCATTTCAGAAACGCTCATTGGGGCGTATTGAGGTTGCTTCATCAGTTCCGTAACGAGGCGACCACGCTCCAACTGCTTACGAGTGGCATCATCCAAGTCAGAAGCGAACTGGGCAAACGCAGCCAATTCACGATACTGAGCCAGAGCCAAACGCACACCACCACCAAGTTTCTTAATCACCTTGGTTTGTGCAGCACCACCAACCCGAGACACGGAGATACCGGCGTTGATAGCAGGACGGATACCTGCGTTGAACAAGTCAGTTTCCAAGAAGATCTGACCGTCAGTAATCGAAATCACGTTGGTCGGAACGAAAGCAGAAACGTCACCTGCTTGTGTTTCGATCACAGGCAATGCGGTCAAAGAACCGGTCTTACCCTTAATTTCGCCGTTGGTGAACTTCTCAACCCACTCTTCAGAAACACGAGCAGCGCGTTCCAACAAACGGGAGTGGAGATAGAACACGTCACCGGGATACGCTTCACGACCTGGAGGACGACGCAACAGCAAAGATACTTGGCGATATGCCCAAGCTTGCTTGGTCAAGTCATCATAAATAATCAGTGCATCTTCACCACGATCACGGAAGTATTCGCCCATCGTGCAACCAGCATAAGGAGCGATAAACTGCAATGCAGCAGATTCAGAAGCTGTCGCAGCAACAACGATGGTGTATTCCAACGCACCGTTTTCTTCCAACTTGCGTACCACGTTAGCAACAGTAGAAGCCTTTTGACCAACCGCTACATAGATACACTTAACGCCAGTGCCTTTTTGGTTGATGATCGCGTCAATTGCAACAGCAGTTTTACCAGTTTGACGGTCACCAATGATCAATTCACGCTGACCACGACCAACTGGCACCATAGAGTCGATGGACTTCAAGCCAGTTTGCACTGGTTGAGACACAGACTTACGCCAAATAACGCCGGGAGCAACTTTTTCGATCTTGTCGGTCAATTTGTTACCGAGGGGGCCTTTGCCATCGATAGGTTGACCTAAGGAATTCACTACGCGACCCAACAGTTCGGGACCGACAGGAACTTCCAAAATACGACCGGTGCACTTAACAGTGTCACCTTCAGTGATGTGGTCATATTCACCCAAAACCACAGCACCAACAGAATCACGCTCGAGGTTCAAGGCCATACCGAAGGTATTGCCAGGGAACTCCAGCATTTCGCCTTGCATAACATCCTGCAGGCCATGAACACGGCAGATGCCGTCGGTCACGGATACGACCGTACCCTGCGTGCGGGTTTCAGCGCCCACTTGCAGGTTTTGAATCTTGCTTTTGATCAGTTCACTGATCTCTGACGGATTCAACTGCATGAATTTCTCCTAGTTCTTGAGCGCCGTAGCCATCGCTTCGAGCTTACCGCGTACCGAAGCATCTAGCACCTGGTCACCCACCGTCACCCGCACACCACCAATCAACTCGGGGTTCAGCACCACACGAGCAGATAATTTGGACTTGAAGTGTGCTTCAAGCTGGCTCACAAGGGCAGAGAGTTGCCCCTCATCCACAGCGAAGGCTGACTCAACAACAGCCTCCCGGACCCCTTCTTCTTTGGCTTTTAATGCCTCAAAAGTGCCAGAGATTTCTGGCAACAGGGAAAGCCGCTCATTTTCTGCAAGCGTGCGAATGAAATTGCCAAGTACGGAATCGTTGTCCTCGGCTAATGAAACAAAAAGCTGGGCGACTTGCTCAACAGACAGTTTAGGATTGCCAATAACATCAGCCACTTCGTTGTCTTGAGCCACAAAAGCCAGACGTTTCAAACGTCCTGACCATGTGCCAAGTGAGCCGCTTTCCTTTGCGAGGCGGAAAATAGCCTCTGCATAGGGGCGAGCGATGGTGACAGTTTCAGCCATAAGCGTTACAGATCCTGTTTAATCGCGGCCAGAAGGTCAGCGTGGGCCTGTGCATTGATCTCGCGACGCAGAATTTTTTCTGCACCAGCAACTGCCAAGGAGGCAACCTGACCACGCAGGGCTTCCTTAGCACGAACAGCTTCCTGTTCGATGTCAGCTTTAGCACCAGCTAAAACGCGGTCTGCTTCAACCTTGGCGGCAGCTTTCGCTTCCTCAACGATTTGTGCAGCACGTTTTTCAGCTTGGGCAATCAGCTCACTCGCTTTTTCTTTACCTTCACGCAATGCGTCAGCACTACGCTTGGTGGCGAGCTCGAGATCGTGCTTGCCGCGTTCAGCGGCTTCCAGACCGGCCTTGATCTTCTCAGCGCGTTCGTCAAGTGCCTTCACAATGGGTGGCCACACGAATTTCATCGTGAACCACGCCAGAATGAAGAACACAACTAACTGGGCGAACAGCGTTGCATTCAGATTCACGGTTTCAGTCCCTTAATAAGTAGTAATCGAAACTTAGATCTTGAAGGGGTTGGCGAAGGCGAACATCATCGCGATACCAACACCGATCAGGAAAGCAGCGTCAATCAGACCAGCCAACAAGAACATCTTGGTTTGCAGTTCGTTCATCAGTTCAGGCTGACGTGCAGAGGCTTCGATGTACTTACCGCCCATGAGACCGATACCAATACAGGCACCGATAGCACCAAGACCGATAATCAAACCGGCAGCCAGAGCAACAAACCCGAGAATGTGTTCCATGACAACTCCTTGCTAAGTAAAAATAAAGACAAAAGTCGGGGGTAACAAAAAACTACTTAAAAACGATTTTTGAGTTAGTGAGACTCATGTGCCTGACCGATATACACCAAGGTCAACATCATGAAGATGAAGGCTTGCAGTGCAACAAACAAGATATGGAAAATTGCCCAGAAAGAACCAGCAATCACATGACCCAACCACAACAGGGGGCCAGTTAAGCCAGAACCACCCCAAGCGGCACCCATCAGTGCAATCAACATAAACACCAGCTCGCCAGCGTACATGTTGCCGAACAACCGCATCCCGTGGGAAACGGTCTTTGCTACGAACTCAATGATTTGCATAGCAAAGTTGATAGGGTACAACACTGGATGGCTACCGAAAGGTGCAGTAAACAGTTCATGCACCCAACCACCCAAGCCCTTGATCTTAACGTTGTAGTACAAACATACTAGCAACACACCAACGGACAGACCTAACGTGCCATTCAAGTCAGCACTAGGAACAACACGCAAATAAGCATGATGATCGCCAGTCATGGCTTGCCAAATGTTTGGCAGCAAGTCCAAAGGTAAGAAGTCCATGGAGTTCATCAAAAACACCCAAACAAACACGGTGAGTGCTAATGGGGCGACGAACTTACGAGATTCTTCATGGTGGATAATGCCCTTAGCTTGGGTCGCCACCATTTCCAGCACGATTTCTACTGCCGCTTGCAAACGTCCGGGAACACCGGAAGTTACCTTGCTTGCGACACGCCACATCACGAACAGGCCAAGAATGCCCATTGCGATGGAGAAGACAACCGTATCTAAGTTAATCACACTGAAATCAATAATCGCTTTTTGCGCATGACCAGTGGAGTTTAAGTGAGTTAAGTGGTGAACAATATATTCACCGGCGCTAGGGCCGTGGGTTGCTGCCGCCTCGTGACCAGTTTCCATCTTTAGGACTTCTTCCAAAAAGCAAAAAAACTTGCGTGCAGAGCAATTGCCAAACCAAGTAATAAACTCAGCCAGTGCATATCAGGATATGTACGTATTGCAATTGCCAAGATTCCAATCGTCGCCGCAATTTTCAGGAACTCACCAACAAAAAAGTTGGCAGGGTAAGACGCTCCTGACCGCCGCGACACCATACTCAAACGTAGAGCAAACATGGCATTCGGCAACACAGACGCTAATCCACCAATTCCTGCTGAGATAGCAGCGTGCGCTCCCGAAAACCATCCAGATACGACAACGACAAGAAATGTTGCACCGATTTGCAGAAATATTGCTCGAAACATGCACAACCTTAACTTGTTTGTAACAACAGTCGTCTGGAAACCGCGATTATACAAGAGTTATGTGACGAAACTCAATCAAAACTCTTATATAAGACAGTCAGATTTTGAATTGGCAAAAAGATCAAATTTCTGCCAATTCATTCGCCCCTAATCGCGCCAAAATCCCTTCCAATTCTTCAAGAGAAGCAAAGGAAATCACCATCTTGCCACGATTTTTGGCATTCACTTGTAAAACAACATCCGCGCCTAAACGATCTGATAACGCTTCTTCCAAACGCTCCAGATCACGATTACGCGGCGCAGGTTCAACAACGGGCGTAGGGGTAGATTGTTGTAAACGTTGCACTAATTTTTCGACTTCGCGCACCGATAAGCCTTTATCCACCACTTGCCCACTGACGAGCTCTTGCATTGGCGTGGGTAATGTCAATAATGCCCGCGCATGTCCCATATCTAACTGCCCAGCCATCAAAGCCTCTTGTACCTTGGGGCTAAGTTGCAACAAACGCAATAAGTTTGAAGCCGCTGAGCGCGAGCGTCCCACGGCATCCGCCGCCAGTTGATGCGTTAAACCAAACTCATCAATTAAACGCTGCAAGCCTTGCGCTTCTTCCAGTGGATTGAGGTTTTCGCGTTGAATATTTTCAATCAGGGCGATGGCTAAGGCTTTGTCATCAGGAATTTGGCGAATCAAAACCGGAATTTCTGCTAGGCCAGCCAAGGCGGCTGCCCGCCACCGCCGTTCCCCGGCAATGATTTCGTAGCGTTCTTCTTCACCAAAACCCCGCTCGCCCAAGGGACGAATTAAGATGGGTTGGATTACCCCTTGCGCCCGAATTGAGGCCGCCAGTTCTTCTAAGGAGGCCGCATCCATTTGTGTGCGGGGCTGATATTTACCAGGCTGTAACCGTGCCAAAGGCAGTTGGCGTTGCACATCACTTTCTGGCGGCGTACTTGCTAATAACAATGCGTCTAAACCACGCCCTAAGCCTTTACTTTTCATGCTTACCCTTTGTGTTCTTGCGCCACATTGCTGCTTGTTGCCCAACGCGACAACATCTCTTGCGCGAGTGCTTTATAGGCCAATGCCCCCTTGGAGTTTGGGTCATACGCCAACACTGGTTTGCCATACGAAGGTGCTTCCGCCACTCGGACATTACGTGGAATGACAGTACGATAAACCAGCGCACCAAAGTGTCTTTCTAGCTCTTGTGACACATGTTGCGTCAGTGTGCTTTGGGCATTGACCATGGTGCGTACTAAGCCTTCAATCCGCAGGTTAGGATTTAAACTTGCCCGGACTTTGCGCCACGTTTTATCCAAATCAGATAAGCCCTCTAAGGCATAGTATTCGCATTGCATTGGAATAACTAAGGCATCCGCTGCCGCGAGGCCATTGACAGTGAGCAAATTCAAAGCGGGTGGGCAGTCCAATAACACTACATCATAATCTTGCGCCACAGCCGCTAAGGCTTGGCGTAAACGAAATTCACGCTGTTCGACTTGAATTAATTCGATTTCTGCCCCAGCCAGATTACGATTTGCGGGCAGCAAATCAAATTTAAATTCCGTGGTAATTTTTACCTGGGCAAAGGGGTTCATCCCCAACAGCAATTCATACACCGTAGGTAATACCGCATGACGCGCAATGCCACAGCCAGTGGTGGCGTTACCTTGCGGATCAAGGTCAATTAACAACACCCGCTGCCCAACAGCGGCAAAACACGCGGCTAAATTTACCGCCGTGGTGGTTTTGCCAACCCCACCTTTTTGATTAGTGATTGCTAAGGTACGCATGAGCTTGTTCCTGCATAACAATAAGATGACGTTCCGCTGCTAAACCGGGAACCTGCAAGGGCACAGTGGCTTTGACCTGTACATCCTCAGGCAGACCTGTCATTTCCTCTGCCGGATGTTGTCCCTTCATGGCTAACCATTGTCCACCGGGAGCTAATAAATGCCGGGTTAAGCGCACAAATAAGGGTAAATCCGAAAACGCCCGCGAGGTAATGTAGGGGAATTTGTCCTTGACCTGCCATGCTTCAACTCGCTCACCCACGGCATGGACATTGGGCAAGCCTAATTCAATCGCTGCTTGCTTTTGGAACGCTGTTTTTTTGGAATTGCTATCTAATAAAAATACCTGCAATTCTGGGCGGGCAATCGCTAACGGAATCCCCGGCAAGCCTGCGCCACTCCCCACATCCAAGATGGCAAATTCGCCAGCAGGAACATGAGGGACGAGCGATAAGGAATCCAATAAATGATGTGTCAGAATCTGCTGTGGATCACGCAAGGCCGTGAGGTTAAACACCTTATTCCACTTCGCCATCAACGCGGCATAGGCCAGCAACTTTTGTTGTGCCGCCTCCGACAAGGGCAGATTTAATGCCGCCAACCCTTGGGCTAAGGAGTGAATTGCCCCACTCATACGCCAACCTTTGCCTGTGTACGCTTCAGGTAAATCAGCAACATCGACACCGCCGCTGGCGTAATCCCTTGCAAACGCCCCGCCTGCCCTAAGGTTTCTGGGCGATGCCGTTTCAGACGTTGCCGCACTTCCAAGGACAAGCCAGCAATGTTGTCGTAATCCATATCCTCTGGCAAACGCATGGTTTCATACGCTTGCGCCCGCGCCACTTCGTCTTGTTGCTTGCTGATATAGCCCTGATATTTCGCTTCGATTTCGACTTGTTCAACCAAGATGGGATCGCTTAAGCCTTCACCCGCTACCGCCAAACTGTGCAAACTGGCATAACTGACTTCAGGGCGGCGCAGCAAGTCGAATAAGTTGTACTCACGTTCAATGCTTTTACCCAAAACCCGCGTACTTTCTTCCACAGAGAGCATATTTGGTCTAACCCATGTAGAACGAAGCCGCTCTTGCTCTTTGGCAATAGTTTCACGTTTGGTCTCAAAATGTTGCCAACGCACATCATCGACCAGCCCCAGCTCGCGGCCTTTCTCAGTCAAACGCATATCGGCATTGTCTTCACGCAAATACAGGCGATATTCGGCACGGCTGGTAAACATACGGTACGGTTCAGACACGCCACGGGTAATCAGGTCATCCACCAACACGCCCAAGTAAGCTTCATCACGACGTGGACACCATGCGTCTTTGCCTAAGACTTGCAGCGCGGCATTTGCCCCGGCGAGCAAAC